>JAUVEN010000034.1 GCA_030594815.1 Gammaproteobacteria bacterium | reverse complement strand
CTTTTAATACGTTTACCACTAAATCATTTGAACGCGTATGAATACCGATGATCATGCCTTCATAAACTTCATCATTATGATCAAGGAACATACGACCACGTTCCTGTAAATTAAACAAAGAGAAAGCAACCGCTTTACCTTTACCGTTTGAAATCAATACACCATTCATACGTTGACCATAATCGCCTTCTTTCGCAGGACCATAGTGATCAAACACGCTGTAGATTAAGCCTGTACCTTGAGTCGCTGTCATGAATTCTGTACGGAAGCCAATTAAGCCACGCGCAGGTATCATGAAGTCTAAACGTACACGACCGTGTCCGTCTGGCACCATGTCTTTTAAGTCAGCACCACGTTCGCCAAGCTTCTCCATGATGCTACCTTGATGTTGCTCTTCAACATCGGCAGTGATCATTTCGTATGGCTCTTCTTTAACGCCATTCACTTCACGTACGATTACTTCTGGACGAGATACGCCCATTTCAAAACCTTCACGACGCATAGTTTCGATAAGAATAGAAAGGTGTAATTCACCACGACCTGATACGCGGAATTTATCTGGTGATTCTCCAGGTTCAACACGTAATGCAACGTTATGAATTAATTCACGATCTAAACGTTCTTGAATATTACGTGTCGTTACATACTTACCATCTTGCCCTGCAAGTGGAGAGTTATTAACCTGGAAGGTCATGCTTAATGTTGGTTCATCAACCGATAACGGTGGCAATGCTTCAACATGAGCAGGATCACAAAGCGTATCTGAAATACGCAGGCCTTCGATACCCGTGAAAGCGATGATGTCACCCGCTTCTGCTTCTTCTGTTTCAACACGTTCTAAGCCGAGGAAACCATAAATAATTTGTACACGGCCGTTACGTGTTTTTCCTTCAACATCAATCAAAGTGATTTGCTGATTCTTTTTCAATTTACCTTGCTCAATACGGGCAATACCAATAACGCCAACAAAGCTGTTGTAATCAAGTGAAGAAACTTGAAGCTTTAAAGGCTTCTCCGCATCAACAGGAGGAACAGGCACATGATCAATGATCGTTTGGAATAAAGGATCCATGTTGCCTTCGCTGACATCCGGTTCTGAGCCGGCAAAGCCATTTAAACCAGAAGCATAAATAACGGGGAAATCAAGCTGCTCATCGGTCGCACCTAAGCGATCAAAGAGGTCGAATGTTTGGTCTAAAGCCCATTCTGGACGTGCGCCTGGACGGTCAATCTTGTTTACAACAACAATAGGACGTAAACCACGTTTAAGGGCTTTTTCGGTTACAAAGCGTGTCTGAGGCATGGGGCCTTCAACCGCATCTATCAATAGCAATACAGAATCTACCATTGAAAGTACGCGCTCTACTTCACCACCAAAATCTGCATGGCCTGGGGTGTCTACGATATTAATTCGGTAGTCATTCCATTTAACCGCAGTGTTCTTAGACAGAATCGTGATGCCACGTTCTTTTTCTAAGTCATTAGAGTCCATCATGCGTGTATCAGCTTCGCCACGCGTTTCAATTGTGCCCGACTGTAGTAACAGTTGGTCAACTAGGGTTGTTTTGCCATGATCAACGTGGGCAATGATGGCGACGTTACGCAGATTCTCAATCACTTAGGTATTACTCCGGAAATGCAAAAGTTGCGCATTATATAGCCGAATGGCTTATATACCCAGCAAATTCTCGTAAAAAGTGCATTTTTGGCAAATTAACCCGTTACTACATAGCCAACATCGTAAACTTCCACAGGATAATCTTTATTAATCATTACCGAAGTCTCAAGCATCTCTGTAATTCGGTTCTGACAAAACAAGGCCAAGCCTTGTCTGGAGTGGGTATTTGCCGTGATCTCATCCAGAAAATCGAGCTGTACCTGAATGTTACCCACGCGAAATAAATTCCACAGATGAGCAACAAAATGGTCATCGTCAACGTAAGGGGCAATTTCTCGATCGGCCTTGCCTTCATGGAAATAACTAATCGCAACGGGCTGAACCGGGCACATTGCACTATTCGCTGATTCAAACAAGCCACTATTAAACTTATTAACCGATTTACCCCTGGTGGTCGTTCCTTCCGGGAAAAATACAGTTTTCCGACCTTGCTCAATAATTTTTCTTAAGTGACTTAATGTTTTATGTACTGCAAACAGGCTTCCACGTTTGATAAAAATCGTGCCCGTCGCTTCTGCTAATTTACCCACTATAGGCCAACCTTGCAGATCGGCTTTTGAAACAAATGTCACAGGGGTTGTAGCGGCAATCGCCACAATATCGAGCCAGGATATATGGTTGGACACCAATACAGCAGATTGAGAACAAGGCATACCGCTTATTTGTATATTCAATCCCAGAACCCGGCTACCTCGCCACATCCAGCGCTGTACAATTTTTGCCCCTCTCTCGCTATAAAACCACTCTTTGCCCCAACGTAAACGATTTACCAATATAATTAAAAATCCATGTAAGAAATGAAAACCTAACCACACTAAACGAGTAAAAGCCGTGATATGAGAGAAAGCCTGAGTAAATGATTTCATTTTATACACGCTCAAAAAAGTGACGCTGATAACGCTTGCTCATTTTTTCACACGGCAATAAAATAAAAACATCGGCGACATTAAATTCTGCATCCCAATGGGGTTCTCCACAAATCATCGCTCCCTGGCGCAAATAGCCTTTGAGTAAAGTTGGAAGCAACACATCATCCACTAACTGTTTTTCCAAACGAAGCGGAATCAAAGGCCGGGCTCTAAGGTTGTTTGGAGAAAAATGTTTATTACGTAATGTATGCATAACCGAACTTATGTAACTATCGCCAGTACGTAATGAGATGCTGGCGCAACCAATTAAATAGTCGACTTTCTCTTTAACGACGATTTCAGCAATACCTTGCCAGAGAATAGCGAGTACCGAACCTTTACGACTTTTAGAATCAATACACGTTCTGCCTACTTCCATAAAACGACCGTGTTGCGACAAAATAGGTTCAAGATCGAATTCGGTTTCTGAATAATATAAGCCTGATTTTTCAGCATCTTCACTTATTAACAAGCGGGTCGTTGCAATAACATCCCCCGTTTCATTATCAAAAACCATTAAATGCTTACAGAATTCATCAAAGCGATCTTGATCAATACCAACTTCTTTTGTCGATAGCATTGCACCCATCTCTTGTGCAAAAACTCGATAGCGTAAGCGTAAACACAGTTCTATTTCATCTGCATTTTCTGCTAAGCGGACTTTAAAACGCTTACTATTATTCTTTGTTTTAGCTTCATTTACCGTGATATTTGATATTTGTAACGACATGATTATCTACCCGCCTCTTCATCTATATTTATAAACGAAAGTTAGATAATAAAAATGACAAACACGTTACGCTTAATTGATGTTTTTATGACAAGCAAATATTTGATCACAACATTATTTTACGCCGGGCAAAAACCTCATGTTTTTTCCGGCTTCGCCGATAACCCTTTTACACATAAGAAATTATAGAAACCATAATATGACTAACAGTACTGACAACGAAAAAAACAGGTCTCAACTGAGCGAAACGATAACCATCCTGAATGTGGCCGTTGCACGAATTGAACATGCCATGGTTGAAGGTGATGATTCTTTCACATCATTAAGTGAGTCATTTATAGAGATGATAAATTCTGCTGAACAAATTACGCGTGAAACAAAAGAACTGGAAGATTCTCCAGCTAAGAGAAACATTGAGGAAAACTGCCTTAATATTTCGCAACGTGTTGGTAGCTCAATTGTCGCTTTTCAATTTTACGACAGGTTAAGTCAGCGAATGGCATTGGTATCAAAGACGTTAAACTCGTTAACTGAAGTCCTGAAGAACCCATCGAAAACAAATGAGCAGGAAGAATGGCTTAATCTGCAAAACACGATTCGTTCTAAATACACACTCGATTCAGATCAAAAAATGTTTGATGATGTGCTAAATGGCATGCCTGTTGAAGAAGCATTAAAAATAGCACTTGAGAAAACAACTGAAGACGAAATTGAATTCTTTTAAAACCCTGCAGCCAGATCAGTCGCCACTATGAACAAGATGCTCTAAACGATAACCCTGATGATAAATTGAGCTTAAACGCCAGCCTTTTTCAGGGGCAATATTGAGCTTTTTACGAATACGGCTCATATGAGTGTCAACTGTTCTGGTATTAAGCCCTAAATCATAGCCCCACACCGCAGACAAGATATGGTCACGCGATAATAAACGACCAATATTTTTAAATAAAAATTGCACCAGCTTAAATTCTTTTTCGGTCAACTTTACTTTCTCACCATCAACGCTCACTTCTCTTGAGGTTGAATCAATACGGTATGGCGACAATTCAATAACTTCATCATTGATATGTGGATTAGTACGACGTGCAACAGCATTAATCCGGGCAATCATTTCCTTATGTCTTACCGGCTTGGTGATGTAATCATCTGCACCTAAGGTAAGAATTTTAGCGACGTCATCTTCAGTCGCTTTTTGTGTGACAAAAATAACCGGAACATCGATATCCTCATGGCTTTTAATCCAGTTAAGCGTTTGCTCTCCGTCAAACTCAGGCATGATCCAATCAAGTAAGACAATATCAAAATTTTTACTTCTGATTGCCTGGATAAAATCCTGGCCGCCGGCATAGTGAGTACATTCATGGCCTTCTTCTTCAAGCCATAACATCATAAGCGCAGCAATATCCGGATCGTCATCAACGATAGCGATATGCATATTATTTTATAATCCCAATTATCCAATGAACCTGAAAATAGTAATCACACAAGTTCTCAATTAACAATCGTAACATCTTATATTTATTAAAGTTACGAGTATTGTTATGCCAAATTTTGAACTGATTAGCAATACACTTCAATCATTTACACTAACTAATTCATATTTACAGTATTTCTGTTATATTTTGCCTGCAAAACAGTGACTTTATTCAATAAAACCTGAACTAAAATAAATGTATAAATTACGCAATCTAATCATTATCCCCATACTTGGACTGAGTCTAATCTCATGCTCTTCCATCATTTCTTCCGCCACGAATAATATGGCAAAAAATTTATCCACGGCCATTACCAATAACGACGATCTGGCAACGGTTAAAGCCGGTGCACCCGCTTATTTACTGATGCTAGATAGCTTTATCGAAGGTGATCCTGAAGACAGCAGTATGCTGCTCTCCGCATCGAAACTTTATAGCACTTACGCAAGTGTATTTGTAAAAGATGAACAGCGGGCGAAACGGCTCACACAAAAATCACTGGACTTTGCACTGCAAGCAAATTGCCTGTCTCTGCAAGAGCGTTGTAATTTAAAAAAGATGGAATTTAAAAAATTCGAAAAAGTTATTAGCCAATATGAAAAAGAGCACATTGAATATCTTTTCACTCTTGGCGCTAGCTGGGCAGGCTGGATCCAAAGTCGTCGTGGTGACTGGAACGCTGCCGCAGATCTTGCGCGCATTACAAAAATAATGAATCACGCATTAAAAATCAAAGAAGATTATCAATCTGGCCAGATCCATCTTTATCTTGGCGTTTTTAATACCATCCTGCCACCGGCATTAGGCGGAAAACCCGAAATTGGAAAACAGCATTTCGAAAGAGCCATTAAGCTTTCAAATAACAAAAACCTGATGGCAAAAGTTATTTATGCAGAAAAATATGCTCGTTTGATGTTTAACCAGAAATTACATGATCAATTACTCAATGATGTCCTAAAAACCGAGCCCCACCGTAAGGGATTTACCTTAACCAATATGCTGGCACATGAAAAAGCTAAAGAGCTACTAGCGAGCGGCAAAGAATACTTCTAAAATAGGGAGTATAGAAAAAATTTAATAAGTAAGTTTTACGAACGACTCTATGAGTTATAACAACGGAATTTAAGTTAATGCGATTAATCATATTAAGCCTGTTTTTATTTTCAGCATCCCTTCACGCGACCACAATAAAAATTGCCACCCTTTCTCCAGATGGCACAACCTGGATGAAAAAAATGCGCGGTGCTGCAAAAGAAATAGCAACACGCACAGAAAATCGGGTAAAAATTAAATTCTATCCTGGCGGAGTCATGGGTAATGAGAATGCTGTTTTACGGAAAATGCGTATAAATCAGTTACAGGGAGCAGCGGTAACTAGTGGTGCTTTAACTCGTTATTATAAAGACGTAGAAATATATGGTATGCCGTTCATTTTTAACTCTCATAAAGAAGTTCTTTATGTTCGTAAAAAAATGGATCATCTGATAATTAAAGGTTTGGAAAAAGGTGGTTTAATTTCCTTTGGTATTGCTGAATCCGGCTTTGCATATATTTTATCTAACAAGCCCATTAAAGAAGTCGCAGAACTTAGAAAACATAAAGCATGGATTCCAGATACCGCTTCTGCACGAAATGCCGTTAAAGCATTTAAATTTCAACCCATACCGCTACCCTTTAGCGACGTATTAGCAGCATTGCAAACCAGCTTAGTCAACACCATCGCCATTTCTCCTATCGCATCCATTGCATTACAATGGCATACTCAGGTTAAATATCTAACAGAAATGCCTTTACTCTATGGCTGGGGTACATTGGTTATAAGTCAGCGAGCAATGAATAAACTCAATACATCAGATAAAAAAATTGTCACTGAAATTTTGCAGCGCAATTTTAAAGAAATCGATACTCAAAATCAGAAAGATAATAGCGCCGCTCTAGCTGCTTTAAAAACCCAGGGCATCACATTTGTTAAACCAAACATTCAACAGCTATCAGAATGGAAAAAACTTGCAGAAGAAGGAAATTCAGCGTTAGTTGCAAAAGAATTTCATACTGAGAAAATGTATAATCTAATAAATAAACATATTGCTGATTATCAAAAAATAAAATAACCGTGCGACTAACTTTATCCCGTATCCATGATTTTCTGTTAGCAACAGAAACATTTCTCTTAATGTTTTTTTTACTAACTGCAATTTTGCTTGCCAGTTCGCAAATCATATTACGTAATTTTTTTGACTCTGGAATTTTCTGGGCGGATTCTGCTTTACGTATTCTTGTATTATGGATAGGCATGATTGGTGCGATGTTCGCCAGCCGCAATAGAAAACACATTCGTATCGATGTTTTATCTCATTACCTTCCTGCAAAACTACAAGGCGATATCTGGCGTGTTACCGAATTGATTACAGCAATAGTTTGCGCCATTGTTGCTTACTATAGTATTGAATTTATTCAATATGAATATGAAGATGGTCTTATTGCTTTTGCCAATGTCCCTGTGTGGTTATGCGAAACCATTATCCCTGTTGCCTTTATTGTTATGGCTTTACGTTATTTGTGTTATTCCATTATGCCGGGCTATTCATCATTAAACCCTGAGCCAAGTGATATTAATCCACCCAGCGAGTTTAACTAGAGATGAGTATTGGTTATTTAATTCCTGTTATTTTAATACTCGCTCTTTTTGGCATGCCATTATTTGCGGTCATATTATCTCTTGCACTTATTGGCTTTTACTCATCCGGCATCGATCTTTCTGGTATTGCCATAGAAATTTTTCGTTTAACCGATACCCCCTTACTACTCGCCTTACCTTTATTCACTTTTGCCGGTTACCTTTTAAGCCACGGCAATACTTCAAAAAGACTGGTGAGATTATCACGCGCACTTCTCGGTTGGATGCCAGGCGAACTTGTTATTATCAGTTTATTTGTCTGTGCTTTTTTTACTGCATTCACCGGCGCAACCGGGATCACTATCGTTGCAATGGGTGCTTTACTTTATCCCGCTTTAACGCGTGATGGCTACACTAAAAAGTTTAGCCTCGGTTTGGTAACAACGTCAGGCAGTTTAGGTTTATTACTACCACCTTCATTACCGCTCATTATATATGCGGTTATTGTGCAGCAAATGGATCTGGGGCAATCCGTCACCATCAAAGAACTATTCGTGGCAGGATTATATCCAAGTCTTTTAATGATATTTGTTATAGTCATGTGGAGTGCATGGACTAACCGAAATATTGTTAAACCTAAAATTCCTTTTGATAAAAAAGAAGCCTTCGATGCTTTAAAAGAAGCGATCTGGGGACTTCCCTTACCCGTTATTGTTCTTGGTGGTATTTACGGTGGTTACTTTGCGGTATCAGAAGCCGCAGCAATTACCGCCTTATATATTCTTTTTGTACAAATATTCATTCACAAAGAAACGCATTTTAAAGATCTTCCAGAGATAGCAAAAGAATCTATGCTTGTTGTTGGCGGCATACTTTTAATTCTCGGTGTTTCACTCGCCTTAACAAATTACTTAATTGATGCAGAAATACCCATCTTATTATTTGATTGGGTGAAACAACACATTCATAGCCCAATTACTTTTTTACTTTTTCTGAATTTATTCCTACTTCTTCTTGGTGCAATTCTGGATATTTTTTCTGCTCTTGTCATTATGGTTCCACTGATTGTGCCACTTGCAATCGGGTATGGAATTGATCCCATACATTTAGGTATTATCTTTCTTGCTAATATGCAGCTAGGTTATTTTACTCCACCCGTTGGCATGAATTTGTTTATTGCAAGCTATCGTTTCAATCGACCTATTACAGATATATATAAAGCAACCATCCCATTCTTTTTTGTTCTTCTTGCCGCGGTATTAATTATTACTTATTGGCCGGCCCTGTCACTTGCACTTGTTCGTTAACCTGTCTTGCTTATAAATAACTTAACACCTTGTCTTTGTGGCTCAGACAAAACCTTCAATGACTGTTGTGGTCAATTCATTAATAAAAATCAATCCCCTGATAGTCCGGAACAACTTATGCGCTCACGCTATAGTGCGTATACCTTAAAGAATGAAGATTATTTATTAAAAAGCTGGCATATATCTACTCGTCCAGAATCACTTGATTTAAAGGATGATTCAACACAATGGAAGAAATTAAAAATTATTTCTGCATTCGAAAATAAAGTCCACTTTGTCGCTTACTTTACTCAGGATACTCTTAATAAAGAAAAAATATATGCGCTAACTGAAAGCAGTAATTTCGTTAAAGATAAGAATTGGCAGTACCTTGACGGTGAAGAAGTTAAAACCATACAGCTTACAAAAAATATGCTTTGCCCCTGTCAAAGCGGGAAAAAATATAAACGATGTTGTAATACAGATCTGTAAATATTCGACAACATCAAAAAACTAACTGCTTACGACTCAATGAAGCTTCTTAGAAAGCAATAATATACTGCTCACACACTCTATAAATTAGACTAAATTACTATTTAAGTATTATTTAGCAGTTTTTTTCTTTTAATAAAAACATATAAAAATTAATAAGCTATTGATTTTATACGTTATAAAGAACATCGTTAGCTATCTACTTAGAAACAATAAGACGCAAACGGAATATTATGTACTATGCTGCTTGCCGTCTAATTAACTGTTATGAGTCGAACAAATTAAATAGTTAGCTAAGAGTATATATTATGAATTCACAATTAACTAAATATGCATTTTTAGCCGGGGCCGCTTATTTTTGTTGCATGGCAACTGCTCACTTCTTTAGTTTTAAAGTTCCAATATTATTCGTTTACTACGATACACCATTTTATGCTTATCAAGATAAAATAATTTCTTTTGCTGTATGTGCATACATAGCTCTATTCTATTCAGCATCGCAACATCGTTCAGCTGCACTTAATGCCATTGTTGTTCTTGCAATAACTGTACTTGGTCTAAGCTCGGTAAATCTATCAAGCGCACTCGCATCAGTTTTGCAAGAGGGGCAATCTACAACACCTTATTGGTTGCAAACAGGTGCAATTGGTTTCTATTTAATTGTGTTATTAACTTTATACATTAAAGATGGTAAAAACTCATAACAAATCGTTCAAACGTGACCTCCGCCTCCCTGCGGCCACTTAACTCGAACATTAGGCATTAAAAAATGGATTCCATCTTTAAGCAATTAAAAAAAGAATTTAAATTGGATATCGAATCACCATTTACAATTATAATAGAAAATGAAAACTATCAATTTCAATGTCTTATAAAAGGTATGGCGCTAAAAACGGTATGATTATTGATAAAGACTGGAACAAAATAAACATCATTAGAAACGAACTTGAAAAAAATAATTACGGCTATTCTTGCTTTGAACTAAATGAAGGAAGTGATATTAGAGGTTTTCAAAGAGTTCTAAATGATTGAGTAAAATCAAGTGCCTAATAAGCAAGACAAGGATGTTCGCTCTTTCTCTCTGGGACTTTCAAATCAATAATGCGGAGGTGGCGGTTCTTTCTCATCAGAAACATTAGACGCTTCTGCAACATTTGCAATACGCAAACCTAGAAGTCTAATTTCTTCTCGTAGTTGATCTAACTGATTCTGTTGATCAGTAATAACATCATTTAACTCATTAATGGTTTCGTCCTGAAAAGCGAGTTTGCTTTGTAAATCGATTATTTTATTTTCCATGCTTGATTATATGAGCGCTATTTTACAGTTCGACGTTGCTTGACTGCATCTGCCAAATTTTTTAATAACGTTACACTGTCGTCCCAGTTAATGCAGGCATCGGTAATACTCTGTCCATAAACCAGCTCTTTGCCTTCTTCAACATTCTGGCGACCTGCAACGAGATGACTTTCTATCATCACACCCATTATATTTTCATCACCTTGAGAGAGTTGTTGTGCGACAACTTCTGCAACATCAATTTGTTTTTGATGATCTTTTTGACTATTGGCGTGACTGCAATCAACCATTAAACGTGTCTGTACATCGGCTGCAGACAATTCTTTAACCGCTTGTTCAATATGACTAGCATCATAATTTGGTTCTTTACCACCACGTAAAATAATATGACAGTCATCATTACCTGTTGTAGCAAAAATAGCAGAGTAACCTTCTTTGGTTAATGAAAGAAAATTATGTGGTCTGCTTGCAGCACCAATGGCATCAATCGCAACCTGAAGGCCACCATCTGTACCGTTTTTGAAACCAACGGGCGAAGACAAACCTGAAGCGAGCTCACGATGGACCTGGCTTTCTGTAGTACGTGCGCCAATTGCACCCCAGCTAATTAAATCGGCTACATATTGTGGCGTGATTAAATCAAGGAATTCTGTTGCTGCAGGTATGTCCATATCATTGAGATCAGCTAACAAACAACGGGCAAGATGTAAGCCTTTATTAATTTCAAAACTTTCGTCAAGATTTGGATCATTAATCAATCCTTTCCAACCAACTGTAGTGCGTGGTTTTTCGAAATAAACACGCATAACAATTAACAAATCCTCTCCTAACTCATGGCGAAGTTCTTTTAAGCGAGTTGCATATTCACGCGCCGCATCGGGGTCATGAATCGAGCAGGGGCCAATAATTACCAATAGACGATCATCCTTGCCATTTAAAATGTCATGGATAGCAGTACGCGTATCAAAAATTAATTTACTGGCAGATTCTGAAATTGGACAATCTTTATGTAATTGCTCAGGCGAAATAACTTCCTTCATCGCGGTAATACGTAAATCGTCTGTTTTATACTTCATACTCATAGCTTACTACTTATTTAAATGTTGTTTCATAAATACTGCAGCACGTTGTACTGCATCTTTTGATGCCAAATCGTCCGCAAACGTTCTGACATTTTCAGGTCTAAAATCAAAACCACGCCCTACACCAGGATAAATAATAACACGGGCATCACGGCCTTTCTCACGTAACGATTTTACACCCGATTCAATTACGCGACGACGCTGATATTGCTCTTCATCACCAATAAATACCAGCATCGGTATTTTCATTTTATCGACTTCAGGGGCATAACCGTAAACTTGCAATGCTTCTGGTGCATTAGGGTCCTGCAAATGCGGGTAATATGATACATAACAAGCCACATCCTTAATTTGGCGCTTAAACGTTGTTGCTACTTTCAGGGTGTAATAGCCACCGCGCGTATGCGAATACAAGCAGGCTTTTTTGCTACTGATATCTTTACGAGCCAGTAAAACCGATAAACCTTTGTTAACGTCTTTTTCCAGCTCATAATCGTGCTCAATCGGGTGAGTCCCCATAAAATGCGCTTTGTAGATGTCCGGTGCGAGCACAACAAAGCCTTGAGCAGCAATACGTTTTACATGGCGTTGGATCAATTCGTCCAGACCACGACGACCATGCTGGAATAAAACAGCTGGAAATTTTCCCTTTTTCTTCGGTCGAACGATCATCACCGGCACATCAACACCATTACTATCGTAACTGCTCCACTCCACCTTTAAATCATAATTCTTTGGCGTTGAGATTTTGCCCTCATTCCACCAGGCATCACTCCACCACCAGCTATTATCCAACTTTTCTTCGTGCGCACTCAGGCTAAGAGGCTGCAGTAAAAAGCCCGCACTTAAAAGAAAGACAAATAAAGAAAATTTTTTTAGCATTTTGATCCCGGTTTTTAATGCACCATGACAGGAATTATTAGTCCGCACAGCAAAAAGTCGGTTATTTTACTCCAGCTTTTTGCCAAATACCTAATAAATTAAGCTTAATGCACGTCGATAGTGGATTTTTAGATAAAAAGGGGGCAGGTAGATATTATTTAAGGCAAATTCGTTAGAGTAATATTTATGCTGGGCAGGCTACCAGGTTACTGATTTTGTCCAAAAACAGGCTTTCATTTATGGGTTTAGAGAAAAACCCACTCAGGCCGAAGGATTTAGCATTTTCTGCACTTATTTTTTTACTGTAGCCCGTGATGAGTAAAACAGGAAGACTGGGTCTAACTTTTAATATTTCCTGAGTAATTTCAATACCCGTCAGACCCGGCATAACTTGATCGGTAATAATTAAATCAAAATCATCAGCATGCTCATGAAAATATTCAAGGGCAGCAATAGGTTCATTTTTAACCACGACTTTATAACTCTCGGCCTCGAGCAATGCGCCCAGATACTCTGAAACAAGCTCATCATCATCAACCACTAAAATATTACGTCGTGCAACTTCCTTAACTGACAAAACACGTACCTGTATATTAATTATTTTCCGTTAGTCTATACCCTTTATTTTGAATCGTCTTCATGAAAAGATAAATTTTACAATGTTTACTGTTAGTAACAAAAGCCTTTACGCCAAGGGTAATTACTAATAAACAATTAGTATAATATTATTTACTCATTAATTAGACACGTTATAAATCGCTTAGATACGTTTTTTATTCGTACGTTTTTTTCTGGATTTTTTCTTAGATATATTATGCTCACCCGTATGTTTTGTTACAAACGGTTTAGAATGATGTTTCTTTTTATTATCATCTTTATCAAATGTGCCTTTAGGCTGAAAGCTTGGTATTAGATGGCGTTTACCATTCCCAATTAAATCAGCTCGACCTAATTCTTTTAATGCTTCACGCAGAATTGGCCAGTTACGTGGATCGTGATAACGTAAAAATGCTTTATGTAAACGTCTTACTTTTAAATTTTTTGCGATAAATAAATCTTCACTACTATGCGTTACTCGCTTTAAAGGATTTTTAGCGGAGTAGTACATTGCACTTGCTGTTGCCATTGGTGAAGGAATAAAGGTTTGTACCTGGTCTGCACGAAAACCATTTTTCTTGAGCCAGACAGCAAGATTCATCATGTCTTCATTTGTTGTACCCGGATGGGCAGCGATAAAGTAAGGAATGAGGTACTGTTCTTTGCCTGCTTTTTTTGTTGCAGCTTCAAACATTTCTTTAAAACGATCATAGGTTCCAATACCGGGCTTCATCATTTTTGATAAGGTATTTTCTTCGGTATGTTCGGGTGCAATTTTTAAATAACCACCAACATGATGCGCAACAAGTTCTTCCACATATTCTGGTGATTCAACCGCAAGGTCGTAGCGTACACCTGAACCTATTAAAACTTTTTTAACACCCGGAAGCTTACGTGCTCGCTTATATAAGCTTATTAACGGTGAATGGTCTGTGCCCAGGTTTTGACATATACCTGGATAAACACAAGAAGGCTTACGGCATGCCGCTTCTATTTCACGACTCTTACAAGCAAGCCGATACATGTTTGCTGTTGGTCCACCAAGATCTGAAATGATTCCGGTAAAACCAGGAACGGTATCCCGAATCGTTTCTATCTCCTGAATAATAGAATCTTCAGAACGATTTTGAATAATGCGACCTTCATGTTCAGTAATGGAACAAAAAGTACAACCACCAAAACACCCTCTCATTATATTGATCGAAAAACGAATCATTTCATAAGCAGGAATTTTTTTATTTTCATAACTCGTATGTGGCACCCGGGTATAAGGTAATTCATACAAGAGATCCATTTCTTTAGTTGTTAAAGGAAGTGGTGGTGGGTTTAACCAAATATCACGTTTACCATAACGTTGTACCAATGCACGCGCATTACCCGGGTTTGTTTCCAGATGCAAAATACGAGACGTATGCGCATAAAGAACTTTATCGCTTATAACCTGCTCATATGAAGGTAGACGAATATAACTTGTTGCTCGATCAAACTTTTCTATTCGAGAGGTGCGTTTTTTATCTAACTTTGATTGAAAATCTACAATCGCTTCATAGGAATTATTTTTAACCGAGTCATTATCCGCTGACGTTTCAGCATAAGGATTTTTCGGCTCATCAATTTTACCCACTTCATCAATATGTGTTGAATCTATTTCACTCCAGCCTTCAGGGAATTCTTTACGTATAAAACCTGTGCCGCGAATATCAGTAATGTCACGTATGTTTTCTCTTGCTGCCAAACGATGGGCAATTTCAACAACCTGACGCTCGCCATTACCAAACACCAACATGTCAGCTTTTGAGTCCATCAAAATCGAACGCTTAACTTTGTCTGACCAATAATCGAAATGTGCAATTCGTCTTAAAGATGCTTCAATGCCACCAATTACAATCGGCACATCATTAAAAGCTTCTCGTGCACGTTGAGCATAAACGACAACAGAATGATCCGGACGCTTACCGCCTTCCGCATCAGCTGTATAAGCATCATCTGAGCGAATACGACGATCAGCGGTATAGCGATTGATCATGGAATCCATATTACCGGCAGTTACACCAAAAAATAAATTTGGCTTACCTAAAATTTTGAAAGCTTCGGCGCTTTTCCAGTCAGGTTGCGAAATAATTCCTACGCGAAAACCCTGCGCTTCTAATAATCTACCAATCAAAGCCATACCAAAGCTCGGATGATCAACATATGCGTCACCCGTAACGAGAATAATATCGCAGCTGTCCCAGCCTAAATCATCCATTTCAGCTTTGGACATAGGCAACACCGAAGCAATCCCAAAGCGCTTGGCCCAGAACTGACGATACGAAAAAAGGTTTTTAGCAGATTCCATGATGTTTATAAGGAGATTTGATCTGATTAAGTTCCAGAATAAAGAATATTTAATTATAGCCTAGTCTTTAACATGAAAGTGTAAAAAGACTGTCATAAAGCTGTAATAACTTAGGTCTACATTTCTCATTATATTCACTAATGAGGGATAACTCATGTCACGCTATAAATTAAAAAGTATCGAAAAAGTAACTCCACCGGATGGAGTAGAAAATTTAAGATGGTATAAGTTTATAATTGCAAACGACAAAAATACCATCACAAATTTACGTGCAGGCTCAGAAAAAGAAATTCGAAAGTTCGCTTCTGAATCAGTAAAAAGATTAAACGAAAAATATCTTACCCATATTGATTTTAAAATTCATAAACCTGTCTATGAAATCAATTTCGCTTCCCATCTCTAATGCTTTATTTCGTCAATTAAATAATATTATTCATAAAACTGTAACAAAACAAATGCAGAATAATATAAACATTCTAAATAGGAGATTTTTATGAAAAAAGAAGAATCAAATCCAGTTGAATTATGGCGCTGGAAAATGATTAGAAAAGTAGCTAATTATATAAATGAGCCTGATGATATTACAATGTCAGAATTAAAAGCGATGATTGAGAGCTATCGCAACTATCATAATATAAAAGGCTATGTAGTTTCTAACTTTAATTAACCACAAGTTTTCTTGTGGTTGATTTTCACCTCAAATCAAATTTATTACTTCGTCCCTGTAAGCAATTTTCTTTAACCAGTATTTCAAGGTACTCATCAAAGTTCGGTACGGTAAAACCGTGTTCGTTATTTTTTTGAATATGTAATTTCAGTAAATTATCAATCACACCGGAATATATCTTCATCACACGAGCCTTTCGTAATATTTTAATTTCATTGCCAGCACCCTTATCCTTTGAACATGCTAAATAATAAAAAAGCACCATGACATTTTTTGAATTAATATCTAATTCTCCCAAAGTACCGTAAATGTGATGTTGTGGTGGAAATATAGGTGCGACCATTCTTAATATTTGTATCACTACTTTATTGCTCAGTGTAATTTTAAGTTCATGTTCTTTACTCAATAAAACTACGAAATCCAGCAGTAACATGACTTTTAATTTCACCCGCCCAACGTAACCTGAAAGTCTGGCAAAGTATCTATCCGGTGATATTAAATAAGCGGCTGTTAACCAATATAACCGTGTTTTTTCATTTAACATTTCATCATGCTCTAACGCATGCTCACAAACGTTTAAAAAATTATTTATCTCACTGTATTTAAACGCAAGGAATAACATGTGCGATAATGTTTTTGCTTTACATTGGGTCCAGCTTTCTAATAATGATAAAATACAATACCGAATCACCTCGGTGTCAGGGTGGTCTCCCAATACAAGGTTCTTTCCGGGAAGATAGGTTGTTTTATTTTTTAACATTGCTACCCAGTATTGAGAAAGGGCAGGTAGAACTTTCTCCTTATGCTCAGAAAATAAATACTCAAACCAGATATCTGAATATCCCGACTTATTAGAAAAGTGAAAAGCAATTGCTTTTTCAATAACATCTACATCAACATTATTAATGTTGTTAAATGATTTTTTTGCAAGAAGATCGAGTCCTGCCAGAATGACATATCCCTCTGCAAATTCTTTTTTAATCGCTGCCGCATGTCCTATCTCAGTTACTGACGGCAAGTCAGATTGATCTAAGCATGCTAAAAAACCGGCAAAGACACTTTCTGCCAGTTCAGCATTAGCAAGTAACTTAATCTTTTCTTTTGGCTCTAACTTACTATCAATAACATAGAACATGCCTAAGTAAGCTTTTGCAAACGGAATCAAAGCCCGAATATTCTCGCCTGTTTTAATTGACTCAATTTGCGACAATAAAAGTTCATCATTCTCTTTACGAGTTAACTCAAAATCCAAAATAAATAACCTTTATTTTTAATGATACATACATTGATCAATTATTACATATATTCATATGTATCTGTTTATTCTTGCTTTTTTTAACTACTATTAATGCTCAACTTTTCTGTTTAAAAAGGATTTAGAATGTCACATAAAAAGCTTATCTCATTTTATTTCGCTACCGTTTGTTTTTTATTTTCTTTAAATACTAACTCCGCCGAACGTATTAAAATACCCGGGGGTGAATTCTTAATGGGTTGTTCAACAAATGACCCAAGCTGTGACAAAGATGAAGGCCCCGTTGGAGGAACAAAAGTCTTCGTGCCACTTTTTTATATTGATAAACATGAAATATCTGTCGCTGACTATAAAAATTGCCTTAGCAATAAAAGCTGTGATCGACCAAAAGACTTCAAACGTAACAAATATTGCAATCTTGATGGGCCAAAACGCGAAAACCACCCCATTAACTGTGTTGACTGGCAACATGCCAATCAATATTGCTCATGGAAAGGCGGACGCTTACCCCTTGAGGCAGAATGGGAAAAGGCAGCGAGGGCAGGAACACAAACGCGCTATCCATGGGGTAATAAAGTTTCCTGCAAAAATGCGATTCTTGATGATGGAAAAACAACGGGCTCAGTAAAGGGTGAGCATGATGGCTGTGGCGAGGATCGAACATGGAACCGAGGAAAACGTAAAGCCAATGCATTTGGTTTATTCGACATGCATGGCAATGCTGGTGAATGGATTCAAAATTGGTATGCAAAGGATGCTATTACAAAATTTTACGCAACGGGTATACTTACATCTCCAGAGAACGGTGTAAGAAAGTTGGTACGTGGCGGTTCCTGGGATGAAAATCGTGAGAATTTGAGAAGTTCATTTCGCAACGTTAAACTTCCTGATAGCGGCAAAAGTGTTTATGGCTCAATCGGTTTTCGTTGTGTCTATGATTAGCATGGATAAACATGTTAAATAAGACAAATAATTTCAATATATTAAGAGAGTTAAAATGGCCTTACCAAAGTTTAAATTGATTAGTTTTCCTATCTGCCCTTATGTACAGCGCGCGATGATTATTCTAAAAGAAAAGAACATCCCCTTTGATGTTGAATATATTAATTTAATGGAACCTCCGGTCTGGTTTCACGATATTTCGCCGTTAGGAAAAGTACCTGTCTTACTTGTTGATGATAAACCTCTATTTGAATCCATGGTTATTTGTGACTACCTGGATGAAATTACCGAGGGTTCGCTTTATCCGGAAGAGATTTTTGAAAAAGCACAAAACCGCTCCTGGATAGAATTTGGAAATGATATCTTAAGTACAACATTTGATTTTCTTCGAACTGATGATCAAAAAAAATTCAATCTCTGTATAGAAACATTAACGGATCGTTTTGAAATACTCGAAGAAGAATTTAGTAATGGAGATTATTTTAACGGTGCAGATTTTTCTATAATCGATGCAGTTTACGCACCTATCTTCCGTTATCATCAACGTATCGAAGAGTATAAGGACTACGGCATTTTTGATGATGCACCCAATGTAAAAGCATGGGGTGAACGTTTACTGGAAAGACCATCTGTTATTAATTCAATTCCAGATAATTATAATGAAGCATTAAAGAAATTCTTAACCAATCAAAACTCTATTTTGGGTAATTTGCTAACCGCTTAAGAAATTCACTTTAATAAAAACGTAATTAGGAATAAAAATATGTCTGAACCATCTCAACAAGAAGACCTGCTTTCAATAATTAATCTTTTAGCCGGTGCGGCTCAGGCTGGTTCCAAAGGTATAGTTGCTCAGGCAGCCTTAAACGTGGTGCTTGCTTCAGAAGCTGTAGTGCGCTCCCGTAAAATGGAATTAGAACAATCCATGCAAGATGCGACAATGAGTGCATTAGATGATGCTCAAAAAGCGTTATTCAACGCATCCAACGTTGAAGGTGCAATGACCGAAGCCAAACAAGATATTCTCGATAATAAACAAAACGTCTATAATCCGCACAAGACATAAAAAAAGGCCGGTAACTTTTCAGTTACCGGCCTTTTTATCAATTAGCTTTATATCACTTGAGTTGAGCCAATTTCAAGACCACTACCTGCCCATGCAATCATGCCACCGCGTAGGTTAAAGACATTGTCATAGCCTTGTTGCTGCATAAACATGCATGCTTGTGCAGAACGAGCACCACTACGACAAACCATGACCAACTTTTCATCACGCTCAAACTCATTAATACGCAATGGAATGATGTGCATAGGCAACGCCTCAGCACCAGGGATAATGCCACTATTAAGTTCAGCCGGTTGACGAATATCGATGACACGAATTGTCTCACCGTTTTCTCTCAATTCCGCTAGTTCTGAAACTTCAATTTCCTGGATTAGACTCATGTTTTTCACTCAAAAATAAGATAATGAACGCAGTATATTAGCAAAAACTAATATTTCAAGTTTTTATCACCATTTCCATGAGCTTAAGCACACAATTAGCTCATATTGCGTGATTTCAGGTAAAATACGCCCATTGTTATAATGCTGTTCACTTAAAACTAAATTATATTCCCCCCTCCCTCCGGGAGGGGGGCTAGGGGGACGAGCAAATATCGAGGGGATAATTATAAATCACCCCTCCCTAGCCCTCCCCTTGAAGGGGAGGGAATTCATTTTTAAAGTTTATTCGCTTAACTGATCAGCATTACCCATTATTAAGCCTTATTTGGATATTTTCTTCATGGTTAGCCGTCAACACCGTAACAAACAAGAAGAGCGCTACCGCACCGCTATGCGGCGCTACAAAAAAGACCGACAACGAAATGTGATGGCCAAACCAGGAAAACACGCATTTATTCTTATTCTCGATCATCTGCAGGCAGGTTTTAATGTACCGAAAATTTTTCGTTCGGCAGAAGCTTTTGGCGCGCATGAAATCCATTTAATCAATGTTGAGCCCTTTGATCCAGCACCTGCTAAGGGTGCCTTTCGTAAAGTACCGGCAAAATTTTTTGAAAATATTTCAGATTGTTTTACAGAATTAGAAGACCGGGGTTATCACTTATTTAGCCTGGAGGCTGATAAGGGAAAAACATTATATGAATCGACACTGCCAGAAAAGAGCGCCTTTATTTTAGGCAATGAAGATAGTGGTATTAGTTTTGAATACTCATCCTACCCGAACATTGAATGTCTTAGCATTCCACATTTTGGACAGACCGAAAGTTTAAACGTAAGCATTGCAGCATCAATTGTTATGTACGAATACATATCTCAGTACAGTATTAAAAAATTAAGTGCAACAAAGTAACCAGACGATTATTCATCCAGTTAAGTGCCTGTTCAAGTTTTCTAAATGTATTTATTTTAATAGGACGGTCATTACTCCAGCCTTCATCAACTTCTGTACTAACCGTCATAGCTACCCCTAACTATTAACAAATATTTTATTCAATATTACAAAATACGCATCGAAGTGCAAATGTATTTTTTATAGCCGATTCAATCTTAAAAGTGTTTCTATTTTCAATAAATCAATCCATTATTACAACTTCAAAAATAATTTCAGCAATAGGAAAAAAATGAAATTTAAACTTTTAAGTATTGGGCAAAAATTCAAATATCAAGATGAAGTTTATGTAAAAACATCACCCATTATTGCCAGCAATGTTGAAACCAGCCATAACAAAATGATTCCCCGTTATGCTGTTGTTACTATGTTAGATAACAGTAGTGAAGATATTCAGATACCATCAAAAGAACCAGTGATTGCAGAAGATGTACTTAAACATTTTAATCTGTTTTATGAAAAGTGCATTGCAACACTTGAAAAAAATGATGTTCTTATACCAAAAATAAAAGATGAACTAGATAAAGCGCGAGATGAATTTACGAAAAACCTCACTCAAAAATAGTGAACCTTACAAATAAAAGAGCCTGCATCCTTGCACAGTGTTATTTATTTTTTGTAGGTTCGAATTTATTCGAACGCGGTGTATATTCTAACCTCTTAGGGTTGATTTTCAACTCAGCGTTCGAATAAATTCGAACCTACGTCCTTTAAATGATAAGCATTGTGCAAGGATGCAGGCTTTTTTTATATGTCCTTTAATTTTTAAGCTATTAAATCATCCGCAACATGATATTTTGGATCTTCCATAACATTAACCTCAACCAGATCACCTGCGTTTTTTAATAACTCTCGGCACTCAGGACTCAAATGACGTAAGTGTAATGTCTTACCTGCTTTAATATATTTTTCAGCAAGGTTATCTATAGCTTCAATAGCGGAATGATCGGCTACACGTGAATTTTGAAATTCAATAATTACTTCCTGTGGATCCTCTTGCGGATTAAACAGTTCCATAAAGCTCTTTACTGAACCAAAAAATAAAGGTCCATTTAGCTCATAAATACGGATACCGTATTTATTATCATAGCCTTTCACATTTATATGTGAAGCATGTTCCCAAGCAAAAAATAATGCAGAAACAACCACACCAACGACAACAGCAAAAGCTAAGTCAGTTGCAACGGTTACACCTGAAACAAGAATTAATACAAATGCATCTGTTTTTGGTATCTTGCCCATAATGCGCAAGCTTGACCATTCAAAGGTACCCAATACCACCATGAACATAACGCCAATCAAAGCGGCCATTGGAATTTGTTCAATCAAATTTGAAGCGAACAAAATAAAAATCAATAAGAACAATGCTGCGGCAATACCGGATAAACGCTGACGGCCACCCGAGTTTACATTAATCATGCTCTGGCCAATCATTGCACAACCACCCATACCACCAAAGAAACCTGTTGTGGTATTCG
The DNA here is from genome assembly GCA_030594815.1 of Gammaproteobacteria bacterium. Lineage (GTDB taxonomy): Bacteria > Pseudomonadota > Gammaproteobacteria > UBA6429 > Thiohalophilaceae > JAGLTQ01. The sequence goes on along the minus strand of JAUVEN010000034.1, from coordinate 5,888 downwards.
CAATCCCCTGACCAATACATTCGCGGTTACCACGACCACGAGTATTTGTTATGTCATCAATCAATGAAAGCGTAAGCAATGATTCAATTAAACCAACCGCTGCCAAAATAAAGGCATAAGGGAAAATAATACTCAACGTTTCCCAGTTAAAAGGAACTGAAGGTAGATGGAAGGGCGGGAAAGCACCTTTAATAGAAGCTAAGTCTCCCACCTTATTCGTATCAATATCAAAACCAACAACCATAAACGATACAACTAAAATCGCCGCAAGTGCTGCAGGGAATGCGCCGGTAATTTTCGGTAAGAAATGCATAATCGCCATTGTTAATGCAACTAAAGCTAACAAAATATACACAGGCGAACCCGCCATCCATTCCATGCTTCCATCGGGTAATTTAACCTGGAAGTGTTGTAACTGAGCAAGGAAGATAACAATGGCTAATCCATTTACGAATCCCAACATAACAGGATGCGGCACAATGCGAATATATTTACCAAGACGTAATATACCGGCCAGTATTTGAATTAAACCGGTCAACACCACTGCGGCAAAGAGATATTCCACACCATGTTGAGCAACGAGTGCAACCATGACTACGGCCATTGCACCCGTGGCACCAGAAATCATACCTGGGCGACCACCAAAAATAGCGGCTAATAAACCCACCATAAATGCTGCGTATAAACCAACTAAAGGATCCACGCCGGCGACAAAAGCAAAAGCCACCGCTTCCGGAACCAATGCCAGGGCAACGGTTAGACCGGAAAGAATTTCATTTTGATAACATGCGCGACTGGCGCAACCCAACTGAAACATAAAATAACCCCGAAAATATGCACTTAGCGCAAAAAAGAGGCGAATAATAGCAGGATTGAGCCACCAAGAACACGAAGAAAACTTTTACTTAAAAAAGATTGAACCACAGGGGACACAGGGATTCACGGGGAAACCCATTAAGATAATTCGATGATAAAGTATTGGAAGTACAGCAAAGTTATTCTGCTTTTAAGACTAGATTCTCCCCTGTGCTCCCCGTGTCCCCAGTGGTTTTATATTTAGTTTTCCTTTATGTTCTTCGTGTGGCCCAGGCCAGCCTATCAATCTTCGATTTCACCTTCTCCTTAGTGGCTATAGTTTATTTCTCATATATCTGGCTCAACCAAATAAAAGTTTGTTCCTGATAGGTTTTCTTAAAACCAGCTTCAGTAATCCAGCGTTCAATATCATCGGGGTTATGCACAAAAGCACGAAAATCTGATCCGCTTAGTTTTAAAAAAAAGGCCATAATTTCAATAGCCACTTTAATAAACCAACGGCTGCGAGGATAGCTTAAGGCATAAATATGCTTTGTTTTATTAACAGAATGATTAATCAATAACTCCGCATGAGGATAACAACACACGACTTTATCTAAAATAGTAATATCAGCAGCTTCAACCTGATCGAGTAACTCAATAAAATCACCCTGAATATATTCGACACGATCACTCAGGCCTTTTTCGTCAGCCCATTGCTGAGCTTCTTTTAGCATATCAGGAGCAAGGTCGATCCCCACTGCACTTTTAGCGCCTTGCTCTAAAAGAACCTGGTGAAAATAACCAACACCACTACCCACTTCCAGCAAGGTACTGTTTTTATATCCAGCAGTCTCGATGCCTTGCATGAGCTGTTGTTGAGATGGTTCAAAACCATTTTTAGTAAACCGTCGACGATAGCTGCGAGCAAAAAACGAAAATATTCGTCCTCCGGATTTAGAATGTGGGCAACAACAACTCATAAGTGCATCCCTCTAATTCTTATTTCCTAACCAGAAATAAAATAAAACAATATGAACAATAGTAAAGCCCAATAATGCGCCGAAAATTGAAATAATGGCTATCTCAGTGCCATACATAAAATAACAACAAATACCAATAAGTAGAGTACCGGCTAGTGTCCCAATAATAATATTTTTAATAAAATTATTTCCAAACTCTCTCATATTAATATTTACTTATCGCTGTTAAATAATATTCAATATTAATTATTCCTTTCCATCCACTTCACAGTAGCCGCAGTTCCAATAAACATTCCTGAAAATGCCAACATTGATTCAACGGATAATGTTGATATCCCCGTTAAACCCTGACCAACATTACAACCATAGGCCATAATGCCACCAATGCCCATTAAGCCACCACCAAGAGCAGCAAATTTAACTGAACCAACTTTTGGTGCTTCAAGCTTAAAGCGTCCACTAGCTAATGAAAACAGTAATGTAGCCACTGCGATACCAATAACAAATGAGATTGAAAAAGATAATGCAGGAATTTTTCCTGAAATAAGAATATAACCAAAGCGAGCCAATGGTCCTGAAACGGTAATAGCTGAAGGTTTCGTTGGATCAAATTCATCCTGAGCCAACACACCGGTTATGTACCAACCAGCTACAACCAATAGACCAATAAAGGTGCCCGCAATCACCATGTTCTTTGCTTCTGGATTCCAGTTTTTAACTAAGTATGCCAACATGAATACTACAATTGCTACTGCAGGTAACCATTGTGGTAAACCAAGCATTGCAGCAACTGAAGCATCGCCCGCTAAATCAATTGCGGTGTTATGAGTAAGACCAATTCGAATATCTTCTAAAAAACTAAACTGTGCAGATGCTGCCAGTAACATAAAGAACAACAATGCAATAAATGCATGCAGGCTACCCTCTGTAGATCTTATTATTGTGCGTGTCGCACAACCTCCTGCTAAAACTGCGCCAATACCAAATATCAATCCACCAAAGCTGGCACCAAACCAGTCAAACTGTGAGTTTCGATAAGCAGAATCAGCGATGGCAACCGTATCGGTAAATTCAAGAAGTTGAGTGCCTGTGACTGCAACGACTAAAGCGGCAATAAATGCAAGAATCTGGCGATTATCATTTATTAATAAATAATTACCCGTTGCAGCAACCATACAAAAACGATGACGCTGAATTAATAAACCAAATATGGCACCTACAGCTAAGCCACCACCCACTAACCACAGATTTAAATCTTCCATTTCATGCCTCTAAATATAAATTTTCTATGAAATACTATCTCTTCAATATGCATAGTATCTTAAATTAAAATAATTTCGACAACGTCTAACATTTAATAACTCATTAAATATGAGTATGAATTTTCTGATAACAGTTTGTCGAGCCTTTAAAAGTGATAGACGTAATACCTAAAGCACTGGCTGTTTCAGTATTTTTCGGACTATCATCAATAAATAAACATTCTTCCGGATTTAATTGATAACGTTCCAACAAAATTTCAAAAATACGTTTACCCGGCTTTCCTGTATTTTCATTGCCTGAGGTTACTATGCCGTCAAACATTTCGAAGAGTTCATTACGATCCTTTAGATATGTAAATAGTTCAGGTGAAATATTCGATAAACAATATGCATTTAAATTATTTTCTTTTACTTTCTTTAAAGTATTAAATGTTTCTTTTATCAAAACCAATGAGTTTTTTGTTTGTTTAAACAAGTCTTCTGCATCTTCCAGTGGAATCTCTAATCTTTCACTTGCACGTTTTATCGCTTCTTTTTCAGTTATGAGTGCACAGTCAAAATCTATCCAGTCCTGATGATAATAAAGTTCTGCTTGAATACGTTTTTGTAGTGCTACATCAGAAGTAAAATTAACAGCTATTTTTTCAGGGTTCCAGTCAAACATCACTGCACCCAAATCAAAAATAACATGCTTCACTTTTACACTCGATTTTGATTTCGAAAACATAAAATACAACCCCAGTAATACAACAGGAACACTTAACCATTGCCCCATATTTAAACCGAATATCGGTTCAAAAGCTTCTTGCGGTATTTTTACAAACTCAATAAAAAAGCGTGAACCAAAGATAACAACCATTAATAAGCCCATCATAAAACCGGCTTTTAATTTTTCTTTATGTTTTAGATACAAGAAGGATAGCAAAACAAATAAGAGAAAATATACTAGTGCTTCATATAATTGAGCTGGATGACGCGGTAACGGATCGACACGAGAAAAAACAACCGCCCACGGTACAGTTGTTGGAGTGCCTATTATTTCAGAGTTAAAGAAATTACCACTGCGGATAAAGAATGAGCCTAATGCAATCACGATGGTCATTCGGTCTAACAACCACAGAAAATTAATATCGGATGTTTGTTTTGCATAAACATACATAGCAATTAACATACCTGCTACACCTCCATGGCTGGCCAGACCTCCTTCCCATATTTTTAAAATATCCAACGGGTTTGCCAAGTAATAAGCAGGATCATAAAACAAGCAATGTCCCAGGCGTGCTCCAAGCACAGCACCCAGGACCATATAGATAAAAATATTATCCAGCGTTGCAAGAGATTTTCCTTCTCTCGAATATATCCAGCGCATGATATGGAAACCTAAAAAGAATCCTGACGCAAAAAATACGCCGTACCATCCAACACTCAAACCCGAGAAAGAAAATATTTCAGGTGATGTGTTCCAGTGAAAATAATTTACTGTGTCCAATGTCTTTCCTAAACAATTAACCTAATAAGGATTTAATCGCATCATTTAACTTTTGTAACTTTTCTGTTTCACCACCACGATCAGGATGATGTTGCATAATTAAACGACGATATTCCTGCTTTATCATTTGATCATCTACGGGATCTTTTAAACCCAACTCTAATAAAGCAGCTTCTCGATTATCAAAGCGATTATATTTATTCCAGAATGATGACAACATATCGTACACATCTTCTGCTGAAGTATTTTCTAAATTATCAAAATCTAAATAATATGCTTTTAATTTATTATCAACTTGTAAGCTTCTTTCACCTTCTCGATAAGATAACAATTGAATCTTTAAAGTATGAATATTTAAAAGGTACTTTTTTTCATTTAAAAATATATCATTCAAAAAGTATAATGAATGAAATAAAATAAAATGTGCCTGAAACAATTCATGAGGTAATGCGGGGTCTGATAAAAAATCAAAATAACCTTGCTGCCTTAAAGACTGCATCAAATCATATTCACCAATACCTTCAGGTTGATTTTCCAATTCAACCTGCAAAGCCAAAATAAACGCTTCGGGTATAGATGATTGTTTGTCAGTCATTTAATAGAAAAGATCTGTCATTGCGCACCCTGAATATTGTTGAAAATAATATGAGGAAGTACTCTTGGGGTGAAGGAACAAAGTGACTGAGGCAATCTCATGACAATGCTATATAATTATGAGATTGCCGCGGCATTATTGTAAATAATCATTTTCAATAATTTCTCGCAATGACGGTAAATTTAAGAATCATAACCAAGATTAGGAGCTAACCAACGTTCAGCTTCTGCCAAGCTTAATCCCTTACGTTTAGCATAATCTTCAACCTGATCTTTATTGATTTTGCCAACACCAAAGTAACTTGAATCTGGATGACTGAAATACCAACCACTCACAGATGCAGCCGGCCACATAGCGTAACTGTCAGTTAGTTCTACGCCAGAATTTTTCTCGGCATCAAGCAGTTGCCATAACAAAGGTTTTTCTGTGTGATCAGGACATGCAGGATAACCCGGAGCAGGTCTAATACTGGAATAATCTTCTTTGATCAGTTTTTGATTATTAAATCCTTTTTCCATTCCACTACATGGTGTCCAGTGTGACTTTCCATCAACACTCGTTTCATAGCCCCAGTTTATATGACGCATACGATCGTGCATGTGCTCGGCAAATGCTTCTGCTAAACGATCGGCTAAGGCTTGTAACATAATTACACTATAATCATCATGCTCTTTCTTAAAACGATCAATATGTTTTTTTATACCAAGACCCGCTGTTACAACAAAGGCTCCGATATAATCATTAACACCGAGATTTTTTGGCGC
>JAUVEN010000037.1 GCA_030594815.1 Gammaproteobacteria bacterium | reverse complement strand
AGTTCGGCTCGTTTTATGGGGTAGTGCCATTGTTCTCGGCCTAACGGCAGCATTTTTTGCTATTGCCAGTGGGCATTCTGATGAACTGTATCATCAACTATATCGTGAGCATCCACTAATTGCTTATATCCTGCCACCGTTTGGTTTAACTATCATAGCATGGTTAACACGTCGATTTTTTCAGGGTAGTGAGGGCAGCGGAATTCCCCAGGCAATTGCAGCACTGTCGATGAGCAGTCACAGCATGCGCTCGAAAGTCCTGTCATTAAAAGTTGCTTTAGCTAAAATATTTCTCACCTGTCTTGGTCTACTCAGTGGAGCATCTATTGGCCGCGAAGGACCAACCGTACACGTTGGTGCATCAATACTTTATTCTTTACGCAAATTTATGCCTAACATGCGCAGTCGAGATATGACGCGCGTTCTTATTCTTGCCGGTGGCGCAGCGGGAATTTCAGCAGCATTTAATACACCATTAGCCGGAATTATTTTTGCCATTGAAGAAATGAGTCGTTCTTTTGAAGAACGAAAAAGTGGCACGTTACTTATCGCTGTTGTTCTTGCCGGAGTTACCGCACTTTCAGTTTTAGGTGAATACACTTACTTCGGGCACACGACAGAAAGTATTGCTTTTTCCTCAGCCTGGATTGCCGTAATAGCATGCGGTGTTGTCGGCGGTTTTCTGGGTGGATTATTCAGCAGCAGTTTGATTTTTGGTACACGCCAGATTGCAGCCTACTTAAGCGCGTATCCTATTCGCATTGCTTTTTTCTGTGGACTCATTTTAAGTTTGTTGGGTTTTTTATCTGATGGCCAAACTTTTGGTACCGGATATCTTGAAGCTAAAAATCTGGTTGACGGTGGAGAAGTTTCAGTCGCCTTCCCTTTTTATAAATTGCTGGCAACGATTGCTTCTTACTTAAGTGGAATTCCCGGTGGCATTTTTGCACCTTCGTTATCAGTGGGTGCAGGTCTAGGCGCAGATCTCGCACAATTTATGCCGAGCATTCCTTTTTCTGCAATCGTTATGCTTGGTATGGTGGGTTATTTTACGGGTGTAGTTCAAACACCTATCACGGCCTTTGTGATTGTTATGGAAATGACCGGCAGTTCATCCATGTTAATGCCCTTAATGGCAACAGCCCTGATAGCAAAATCAGTTTCGCACCTGGTTTGTCCAACGCCTATTTATCAGGCATTGGCTGATGCTTACTTAAATAAAACGATTCATGCCAGCAAGAATCATGATAACAAGACTTGAAGTAAAATTATGAAAACTAAAGATATCCTAATCGCTTTTTTTGCAGTCCTTATTCTTGGCAGTATTGCCTATTTATGGACTGCCCCCTCTGGTGCACAGCAAGTACCTGATATTACATTACAGTTAATTGATGGAAAAAAACTTAAACTCTCCAGCTTAAAAGGTAAACCTGTTTTAATTACATTTTGGGCAACATCGTGTCCCGGTTGCATTAAAGAAATGCCCCACCTGATTGAACTTTATGAAGAGTTACATTCCAAAGGTCTTGAAATTATTGGCATCGCCATGCCGTACGATCGGCCTGACTATATTATGGAAATGGTGAAAAGAAAAAAGGTACCTTATCTTATTGCGTTTGATTTACAAGGAGATGCTGTACGTGCTTTTGGCAATGTAAGCTTAACACCAACGACTTTCCTTATTGATGATGAAGGTAAAATTGTTAAAAAGAAAATAGGTGAAATGAAAATGGATGTTTGGAAAAAACGAATTATTTCTATACTAAATAAAAAATAATTATTGCAAATTTTGTTGGCTCCGCTGCGCCTGAGCCAACCTACAGGGTACTATTCTCAGTTGTAGGTTGGTTCAAGGAGCACTGTAGAACCTCTTCGAGTTTCATTCAGTACTTCTTCGCTAGCGCTCAGGTCGTACATGACGGAACCAACTTCAAATTATCTGGAGACAGAGTATGTGGTTAAAAGCCTTACATTTAATTTTTATGGTGACCTGGTTTGCCGGTTTATTTTATTTACCACGTCTGTTCGTTTATCACACCATGTCTGATGATCAGGTTAGTCGTGATCGATTTAAAATTATGGAACGTAAACTTTTTTACGGAATCATGACGCCGGGGGCAATTCTAACAATTATCTTTGGTACAGCTATGTTAATCGATTATGCTTGGGCAGCTTTTGGACAGGATTTATGGATGCATCTCAAGCTAGCATTAATTGTCGCTTTAGTTATTTATCATATTATATGTGGGAAATTTGTAATTGATTTTAAAAATGATAACAACAAACATTCACATGTTTACTACCGTTGGTTTAATGAAATTCCGGTATTAATGTTAGTCGCGATTATAATTCTTGCGAGTGTAAAACCTTTTTAAAATTAAATAACCGTATACATAAAAAAGCAGCTTACACTTAATGTATTTCACTTAAGAATATAAAAAGTTCCCTCCCCTTCAAGGGGACGAGCCCATGGACGGGCGAAGGTACGACTCCATGGATGGAGGAGCTAGAGCAACACAGGATGCAGTTGCCGAGAATAATGCATTAGAGCAGGACGCCCGTAAGTAGGATAACGCAGGAGCAGTTATCGAGGAGTAATTGTCGAGGGTTAGGGTGGGGTAATTTATAAATATCCCCTCCCCCTAGCCCCCTCCCTCAGGGAGGGGGGAATAAAACTAATTCCTTAGCTTATCGGCATTAAGCTTACACTGCCTTTTTTAATTTATCACTTAGGAATTAAAATACGTATATCATACCAAGAGATAATGTTTGTACATCTGTTGAAGCATTATCATCTTTATCGCTGTGGAATATCACATACAACTCACTTTTATCACCTAAGTCACGTACAAATGCAATCGCATACGCTGTTTCATCTTTTGCAGCAGTACGCTGTCCATATGATGCTTTCAATTTATACAATTCAGATAACCTCATTACACCATTAATAATATATGCTTCATGATCTGCACCTGTATCATATTTACCAGATTCATAACCAACACCTACTTTGTTACCAGAATCAAATGTATAGCCAACCGTTAAGCGGCTGCCTTCCTGTCCTTGAATAGCTGGCGCAACAAAGTCTGTTACCGTTTCATGAGCTAAACCAACATATAATTTTTTAGTTTTATAAGTCGCAGCAATAGATTGCACATCAAATGCTTTATTGGCTGCATCACCTTCAAGCGTTGATACTGACGCCATAATTTGCACAGCACCAAACTTCTTTGATTTATAAAAAATGGAATTATTGGCGCGAGTATACAAACCCACATCCTTCCCCATAACCGAGGTCATTTCAGCAACGGTATCGGAAAATATTTTAATACCAATCGCTTTTTTCATTGCAGTATCATGACGGCCAATTAATAAAGAACCTAAATCATTGTCTTTTATACCAACGTACATGTTTCGTGATTTAATGAAGTCATCACCGTTATTGTCATCGGCCATGTCATATTGAATTTCAAATTTGTAAAACCCCTGGAGATCACCTTTAAATGTTTTTTCACCTTTCACGCCAAGCCGTGAGCTTCGACTTTTCACCTGTAAATCTTTTGTCGTTCCGGACAGGCTATCTATTGATACATGTGCAATACCATAAAATTCCATCGGGCTTGCCGCCATGACAGCAGGAGAAGCTAAGATGCTGCCAAGAAATAAAATCGCTATATTTTTCATTATTTACCTCAATTACTAATAATTTACTGATACGAGAATGGCGCAACAATAATCTAAATGAGAATCATTTGCAACTAGGGGTTACGATATGTTCTGAAATTCTAAATTTTCTATCTGGAAACTTACTAAAATGCTAAGTAAACACTAACTTATCAAATTCTAAAGTGAAATTTTATATTCCCGCAACGGGCTCATACGGTAATAGGATGGCAAAGCTCGAACCTTTACCTAGCTCACTTTCCACTTCAATGTGACCATTAATCAGCGTAACAATTTTCTCCACCAGGCTAAGACCTAAGCCTAAGCCTTCATAAGCCCTCGTTAGAGAGGAGTCGGCCTGATGAAATGCATGGAAAATTTGTTCTATTGTTTCTTCCGTCATGCCACAGCCTGTATCAGAAACATTAAAAGATATCCAACCTACCCCATCTCTTTTCTTCAGAGAAATAGTTAGTACCACATCACCATTTTCAGTAAATTTGTTAGCATTCATTAACAGCTCATAAAGCACTTTCATTAATAGTGCGAGATCTTGCTCAAACGGTTTTATGCCTTCATGCTTAAATAGCAGCGTATTACCTTGCAGCTCAAAATATTTTTCTAATCGGTATTGGAGCTGAGTCACAATCATATCCAAATCAATAGGAATGTGATCAACTTTAATTTTTCCAGCGGTTAAATCAGATAGTTCCAACAGATTATTGACGAATCGAAGTAATATCTCTCCCGCATGATGTATTTTCACAAGGTATGAAGCGGCATCTGTATTTTCGAAGTTCTTTAATTCATCTTCAAGTAATGAGCTATAACCTTGAATCACATTAAGAGGTGTTCGTAGCTCATGACTGATCATGCCAAGAAATTCATCTTTTGTTTTACTGATTCTTATAAGTTCTTGCTCTGCTTGTTTTATTTCTGAAATATCAATAAATGATTCAACGATAATTTTTTCAGAACCCTCATAACTCACAAATGCGCTGTGTAAAATGTATTTATTACTATCAACACAACTTATTTGTTGCAGACTTATTTCTTCTTCTGAATCCAGTGCCGGACAATTGTCATTACGGTTATAACATTTAAAATAATTGTTACAGTGTTGTTCGTTCATTTCAGAAGCAGGGGTATTAAATATTTTTCCTGCAGCAGCATTGGCATGAATTACGGTATTATTATGATCGATCAACATCACACCAAAAGGTACTTTGTCGACGAGATTATTGATTAAAGAAATCTGGCCTGTGTTAATCAGGGAATAAGCTTTGAGACGTTCATTCAGATCCGTATTTTTTTTACGCAGTGTTTCCACCTCTTCTTTCAAGGCAGATAATTGCTGTTCTAAAGTCACGATATTATTATTGGAAACAGACAATCAATCATTCCTTTATTTTTAATCACTATACGTTTTTAAGTCTACATTAGATTATAATAGTCGGCTATATTTTACATAACTTAACTATCTGAAAATTATTATGCCCTTATCGCCCCCTGCTATTTTATGTTTATCCGGCTTTGATCCTTCAGGTGGTGCCGGTATACAAGCTGATATTGAAAGTATTGCCAGCATGGGTGGCCATGCTGTTCCGGTTATTACTGCCCTTACAGTACAAAACACACAGAACGTGAGTTACTTCCAGCCAATTGAGACACAATTGTTTACAGATCAAGTCAGTAAATTGCTTGAAGATGTTGCAGTAAAAGCTATAAAAATTGGTATGGTTGGCTCACTTAACATTATTGAGGCAATCAGTGAGATTCTAAAAGAAAATCCTGAGTTACCTGTCATTTATGATCCCGTTCTTGCGGCAGGTGGTGGAGCGAAATTAACGGAAACGGGCATGCTTGCTGCCATTCAGGAATTGTTATTACCTCACACAACCATCCTGACACCAAATAGTCCAGAAGCTCGTTTACTTAGTAATGAAAATGAACTTAATGCCTGTGGAATAAAATTAATGGAACAAGGTTGTGATGCTGTTTTATTAACTGGCACTCATGAAGAGAGCGAACATGTAGACAACATGTGGTTCTATGAAGGCAGACATGTTGAAACGTTTAGCTGGGATCGTTTACCAAATGAGTATCATGGTTCAGGTTGTACACTGGCATCTGCTATTGCTGCGCTCATTGCCCAGGGCCTGGATCCCTTTAATGCAATCAATGAGGCGCAAGACTATAGCTGGAATACATTAAAACACGCCTTTAAAATTAGCGACAAAGGCCAACTCATTCCTAACCGCTTTTACTGGCAACATAGTGATTGAAAAAATTAAGCTAAAATGAAGCAGAAGAATATCTTAAAAGGGCTTTATGCGATAACTGATCCTGAACTCATGGGAGCAGATCTTGTGGCAAAAGCTGAACAAGCTATTCTTGGTGGTATAAATATTCTGCAATACAGAAATAAAACCATGCCCCTTAAACAACAAGAACAAGAAGCCCTCTCTCTAAGCAAACTTTGTCACCAACACGGTATTACTTTTATTATTAATGATAATGTTGAGCTTGCGATTAAAGTAAATGCAGATGGCGTTCACCTTGGACAAAAAGATACTCAATTCCAAGCAGCACGTAAACGATTAGGTGAGAATAAAATTATTGGTGTCACCTGCAATAACCAAATTGAGTTCGCTCTGACCGCTCAAGAACAAGGTGCAGATTATGTCGCTTTTGGTCGTTTTTATAATTCAAAAACTAAACCTTCAGCTCCACACGCTGAGATATCTCTTTTAACTGAAGCACGAAAACAAATCACGGTTCCCATTGTTGCAATTGGTGGAATTACACCTGAATCTGCCCCATCGTTGCTAAATGAAGGTGTGGATATGCTTGCGGTCATTCAAAGTATATTTGGCCAAACTGATATTCTAAACGCAACACGTCAATTTGTTGAAATTATAGATTCACGTAAAGCCTCTCTCTGATTTATAATATCATTAGCAATTTCATAACATGTAGCCCGGATGCAGCGCAGCGAAATCCGGGAAATGAATTTGATACGATTTCCCGGATTACATTACATTTCATCCGGGCTACAAGCTGCATTAATTAACAAAGGAATTTTTATGTCACGTTCAAGTCAACTTTTTACTGCAGCCCAAAAACATATACCTGGTGGAGTAAATTCACCTGTGCGTGCATTCAACGGTGTGGGCGGTGATCCTGTATTTTTCAGTAAAGCAAAAGGACCTTATGTTTATGATGAAGACAATAATCAATATATAGATTATGTCGGCTCATGGGGCCCCATGATTGTTGGCCATGCACACGATAACGTTTTAAAAAGCGTGCAGGAAACAATGCAAAAGGGGCTCAGTTTTGGTGCGCCTACTGAGCTTGAAACTCAAATGGCAGATAAGGTCTGTGAACTTGTGCCATCGATGGACATGGTTCGAATGGTGAGCTCAGGTACTGAAGCAACAATGAGTGCATTGCGATTAGCACGTGGTTATACCGGACGCGATAAAATTGTTAAATTTGAAGGGTGTTACCACGGCCACTCAGATTCATTATTAGTGAAAGCAGGCTCAGGTGCATTAACCTTAGGCGTACCTACCTCCCCCGGTGTTCCTGCGGCATTGGCAGAACTTACTATCACTTTAAGTTATAACAATATTGAAGACGTTAGAAAAACATTTAAAGAAATGGGAGATCAAATTGCCTGCATCATTGTCGAACCTGTTGCCGGCAATATGAATTGCATTCCACCTGTACCAGGATTTCTTGAAGGTTTACGTGAAGTTTGTGATGAATACGGCAGTGTACTTATTCTTGACGAAGTGATGACAGGATTTCGAGTTTCCCTGGGTGGTGCACAAGGTTTTTACAATATAAAACCTGACCTAACAACATTAGGTAAAGTAATTGGCGGCGGTATGCCTGTTGGCGCCTTTGGTGGCAAACGCGAAATCATGGAACAAATTGCACCATTAGGCCCGGTTTATCAGGCCGGAACATTATCTGGTAATCCCGTAGCAATGGCCGCTGGCCTAACAACCTTAAATATAATTTCACAAGATGGCTTTTATGAAGCACTAACAAGTCAAACTGAAAAACTTGTTAAGGGTTTGAAAGAACGTGCCGTAAAAACCAATATTCCTTTAACTACAAATCAAGCGGGGGCTATGTTTGGTTTTTTCTTCACTGAAGAAAAGAATATTACGACATTTGAACAAGTTACTGCTTGTGATGCAGAACGCTTTAAAAAGTTTTACCATGGCATGCTTAAAGAAGGTATTTATCTTGCACCTTCTGCATACGAAACCGGTTTTGTTTCAAGCGCACACAGCGACGATGACATTACAAAAACATTAGATGCTGCTGAGAAAGTTTTTTTAACTTTGTAAGTTATTATGGATACCCGCGTATGCGGGTATCCAGAAAACTATATTCAAATGTACAATCTTTGGATTCACGCATGCGCGGGAATGGCGGGTAAGAGTGAGCTAGATCATTTCCATAGAAACTAATAAAGGATGAAGGTAATTTATTCTTTCATTTACATCAGCCATCACCAGCATATTTTGTTTGTCATTGAGTTGTAATGGCAATAATTCAATAAGACGTCCTGTTACCCAGTCCAGATCATCATAATATTTTTTCATTGTCGTATAAGGCGGTTCAAGTTGAGCAATAATTTGCTTTAACAATCTAGTTAACTGTTCAGCATCATACTCATTATCTGTGACTTCTATATTTGGTAATAATTCAACCTCAGCAACCGTTAACTGGTTTGGTTTAATATCTGTTGATAATACTCGAAAACGCTGTTCACCTGTTAAGGTAATGCCAAGCATGCCGTCGGTACGCTTATGAAAATAAGATATATAACTAATTGTACCAATCTCATGTGCAATTGCGGCTAGCCCCGCTTCTTTGCCATTTTCAATTAAGACAACACCAATTTTTCCTTCTGACTTCATGCATTCGCTAATCATGTCCAGGTAACGAGGTTCAAATATGCGCAAAGGCAAGGCACCACCAGGAAATAACACAGCATTAAGCGGAAACAAGGGTATTTTTATTCTTTCTATGACGTCCATGCTTTTGTGGGTTCCATCAACATTTTTATAGACATGACAACAAGATTAAATTATCTGATTTTAAATAATATCAATTAAGTGTGGCACAAATTATTAAAAATCCCAGTATTTTTTACTTACTCGCCCCAGCGAGCAAGCAAACTATGCTCAACTTTTAAATGATCAAGAATGCGTGACACCATAAAATCGATAATATCTTCCAGTTTTTCCGGCTTATGATAAAACCCTGGATTTGCAGGCATAATTGTTGCCCCTGCCTGAGACAGGCGAAGCATATTTTCTAAATGTATCTGTGAGAAAGGTGTCTCTCTCACGACCATAATGAGTTGTCGTTTCTCTTTAAGCATCACGTCTGCAGCACGTTCAAGTAAGTTATCACTATTTCCATTGGCAATTGCCGCAAGGGTACCCGTGGTACAGGGACAAACAACCATTGATTGGGCTTTATGTGATCCACTCGCAATTGGCGCAGTCCATTGTTCCTGACTAAAAACTTCTAACTGCCCTGTTTTAGCCTTATAAAGCTCAGTAAAAAAACGCGCCATCTCGGCTGATTTAGCTGGAACTTTTAATTCTGTTTCCATTGATAAAACAATTTGTGCGGCTTTGGAGACCATTAAATAAACCGGGGTGCCTGCATCAAGTAAACATTCCATTAAGCGCAAGGCATATTGCACACCGGATGCACCTGTTAAAGCTAAAATTACCGGGGTTTGTTTTTCTTCTGCCATTACCATTTTATAATCTCTAGTTATATTTGTTTTTTAATGCATCTAATATTCGCTGATGAATATTTTCAAAACCGCCATTACTCATAATAACAATATGGTCATCCATTTTTACTTCGGTTAACACCTTGTCAATAATAGCTTGTGTTGATAAAAATACTTCTACCGGCCCTGAATTCTTTTTTAACCCTGCAGCAACATCCCAATCTAAATTATCTGCCTGATACAGGTATACATGATCAGCGAGACTGAGCGAGTCGGCCAGTGTATCTTTATGCACACCCATTTTCATGGTGTTTGAACGCGGCTCAAGAACAGCAAAAATTCTTTTTTTGCCAACATTTTTACGCAAACCATCTAATGTTAGTTGAATCGCCGTAGGATGATGAGCAAAATCATCATAAACCGTAATATTATTGATAATGCCCCGCACTTCCATGCGACGTTTAATGCCTTTAAAAGTACTTAAACTCTCGACAGAAAGTTCTGCCGGAACGCCAACATGTCTTGCGGCTGCAATCGCAGCTAATGCATTTTGCATATTATGCTCACCAAGCTGAGACCACTTTGCGGAGGCGACCCTTTTATCATTAAACAACACATCAAACTCAAGACCATCTTCTGTAACAGGTTTGAACTGCCAATATTTTGTTTGCTTACCAGAAAAATATTCGATAGGTGTCCAGCAACCTTTCTCGATCATTTGATCTAAATACGGTTCATCAGCGTGACTAATGACTAAACCATTCGCAGGCACGGTGCGCAACAAGTGATGGAACTGTGTTTGGATTGCTTCTATATTTGGAAAAATATCAGCATGATCATATTCAAGATTATTTAAGATTAACGTTCGAGGATGATAATGAACAAATTTGGAACGCTTATCAAAGAAAGCCGTGTCGTATTCATCTGCTTCTACAACAAAAAAAGGCGTTTCACCTAAACGGGCAGATACGCCAAAATTTCCAGGAATACCTCCAATTAAAAATCCAGGAGATAAATTATTGTCATCTAACAACCAGGCTAATAAACTTGCTGTTGAAGTTTTTCCATGCGTACCTGCAACGGCCAGCACCCATCTATCTTGTAACACGTAATCTAACAACCATTGTGCACCCGAGATATAACGTAACCCCTGATCCAGTACTGCTTCAACTGCAGGGTTTCCTCGTGATAAGGCATTACCAATAACAACAATATCCGGTACAGGCTTTAGATGCTCAGGTTTATAACCTTGCAGTAAAGTAATGCCTTGTTCTTCTAATTGAGTACTCATAGGAGGATAAACATTTGTATCGGAACCGCTGACTGTGTGCCCCAATTCGCGAGCAAGTAATGCGAGCCCTCCCATAAAGGTGCCACAAATGCCTAAAATATGAATATGCATAAAAATTTACCTAAGTACTGCTTAATGTGTTTTGTGCTGGTAATAAAAAGTCAGCGACAAAGACCCCAAAAATTAAATAACTAACGGATAATATCATGGCCATTAATAAGCTGATGGAAAAAGCATGACGAAATATATGTGCAACAACCGCGATACGCCAGACATTATCAATTAATATAAAAATAGCAAAAGATTTAACTTCTTCTTCAACTGTATTCATCATTAATAAACCAGGTAATAAAACAAGACTAATAAATAATCCAGAGCCTGCAATAGCGGTCACTGTCTGCACACCACGTTCTGCGTAGCCAATAATTTTCAGTAAAAGATATATTGCTGTGAGTAACAAAATATTATAAATGGCGACGATCTTTAGAATATCTAACCCCGTTAACTTTGGGATTAAGATGGACGATGCAAAACTGTCTGTAATAATACCGACCAGGACAGCTGCAATCATTAAATTTCGTCCCCTGGGGACTGACTGTGGTCCGACTCTTAATCGGCATATATCCCAAAATATTCTAATTAACGGCAACATTACTTCGCGTACTCTTTTTCTTATTTTATGTCTTTATCTTACCCTGCATGACACATACAAGAAATAGAATTTTTGTTATTATATGGGCTTAATCTACTTTCAGGATTTTATTAGATGTCAGACAAAAATAACAACGCTACCGAATATGATATTTTGTATGTTGATGATAGTGAAAAATTACAAATACTCTGCGAAAGCATAAAAGATGCATCAGTATTGATACTCGATACAGAGTTTATTCGAGAAAAAACTTATCGAGCAAAACTTTGCCTTATTCAAATAGCAACTGATGATGTTATTGCCTGTGTTGATCCTATTGCCTTAAAAGACATCAGCCCATTAATGAATATTATTAATAATGAAAACAAGATTAAAGTACTCCATGCTGCCCGACAGGATTATGAAATATTTTATGATTTGAATAATGAGCTACCACAACCTCTTTTTGATTCTCAACTTGCTGCAAGTTTATTAGGTTATGGTGAACAAGTTGGTTATGCCGGACTTGTAGGAAAGGTTTTAGGCGTTCAGCTTGATAAGGCACATACACGAACAGACTGGAGTAGACGCCCCTTAAGTAAGGAACAAATTCGTTATGCCAGTGATGATGTTTATTATTTACGTCAACTTTACCCATTATTGAAACAACAACTTTTAGAGCAAGGCAGAGAAAACTGGCTTGATGAAGAATTCTCTACTTTATGCAAACCTGAATTATTTGTTACCCGACCTGAAGATGCATGGAATAAGGTTAAAGGCATTAGTCGTTTAAGGCCTCGACAACTTGCAGCAGCAAAAAACATTGCACAATGGCGTGAAGAAATGGCAATCAAGAAAGACCTGCCCCGACGCTGGATTTTGGCCGATGATATTCTCCTTGCAGCAGCGCAATTACTGGCAAAAAACACTTCACAATTAGAAAGCATCGCTACTATAAAGAAAGCAACTATTGAAAACTCAGGGAAGATAATTCTCAAGTGCATTAAAGATGCCCTGGATTTAAATGAATCAGATTTGCCATCAACACAAAAACCAAAACGTCTCACAGCAGATCAGGAAATTATCGCAGACTTATTGCTAACACAATTAAAATTGGTTGCGAATGAACAAAACATTAGTCCGTCTAATATCGCCAGCCGAAAAATGATAGAAAAAGTTATTTATGGTGAAAAAGACATTCCTCTGCTAAAAGGCTGGCGTTATCAACTTGCAGGTAAAAAAATTCAGGATCTGCTTTCTGGCGAGTTTGGCTTACATATTGAAAATAATAAAGTTGTTCCCGTAAAAAGTTAATTATTTAATATGTCAGGTTATTATAATGCTTCATAAAAAAACATATAAATACCCATGGCGTTATGACAACAAGTTTCAACTGCTGGTTGATGGGACTGATTATTTCTCTTCAATGCTTGATGAAATAAGAAAAGCAAAAACTCAGATTTTATTTGAAGCTTACTTATTTGAATCAGGAAAAACTGCTGATGCTTTCATTACAGAATTATCTAATGCTAAAAAACGTGGTGTTAATATTTATATAATATTAGATGAATACGGCACAAAAGGTTTAAGTGATAAAGATAAAGGTAAGTTAACTGCGGTAGATATCGAACTGTTACTTTATAACCCTGCTAGCTTTTTTCATTTTGGAAGAAGTTTAAAACGAGATCATCGAAAACTATTAACCATTGATAATCATGTTGCGTTTATTGGTGGCGCGGGAATAACAGATGAATTCAGCCCTGAAGTTACAGATAACTATTGGCATGATGTCATGTTAAAAGTTGAAGGGAATGCGGTTTTCGACTTAATTCACTCATTTAACCAAATTTGGGGAATATACAACCCCAGGCAAAAAATACAATTCACTTCAGCTAAAGATATCCCTAATCAGAATAATAATAAATCGCGTGTTCTCATTTCTGCCGGAACTGAAAAAAATGAAATTTTCCGCGCCCTTATCACCCACATACGCAACAGTAAAAATCATATCTGGTTAACATCACCCTATTTTATTAGCAGTTGGAAAATAAGACGTGCATTACGTTACGCAGCAAAAAAAGGTATTGATGTCAGATTGATTTTTCCCGGCCCTCATAGTGACCATAAGTGGGTGACTTACGGTATGCAGAGATATTATCAACGTTTATTAAGAGCCAATGTTGCAGTTTATGAATATCAACCTCGTTTCACACATGCAAAAATAATGTTATGTGATGACTGGTTTACGGTAGGCTCAAGCAACCTTGATCGCTGGAGCCAATTTCTTAATCTTGACGCGAATATTGAAATTTATGATAATAAAAGTCATAAACAGATCATTGAGTTTTTTCAGAAAGATTTTTCCAAAAGCAAATTAATTATATTAAATAAATGGAATACGCGTTCTCTTATGCAACATATAAAAGAATGGATTTCAGGAGTGATTATTCATTGGCTAGGATTAATAAGCAGTAAGTTTAAACGTTAGGCTGGCTATCTGTATCGTCTATATCTGCCTGGGTATTCAATACGATTAGTGACATATCATCATGAGCTTTGCCACCAGCAAGATGATTTGTTACCGAATCCACAATATTGTTCCGTAACGAAGCCGCATCATTTTCCGTTTTCAGAATATCTAATAACATATCCTCATCAAAAACTATTCCATCTGGATTTTCTGCTTCTATTAAACCATCAGAATATAAGACAATAGAATTATTTCCTTCACAACTTACAAACTCGGTCCGGCTATCAAAAGACTCATCGGGTAAAATACCTAAGGCCAAATGAGTAGAATCAAGCTTTTTAATAATTTCTTTATCTTCATTTGAAATAAATACAGTTGGGTTGCCCCCATTCCATATTTCCACCATGTTATTGTCAAGATCTAAAAGCAATAATGTAACCGCTACAAACCGATTAATTGGCATTATATACTTTAACTGTTTATTCATTTCTTTTGCAATATGGCCAATTGAAAAACCTTTATTGCTCATTTGATAAAAGGTTTGTGACACAGGCAGTAGAGGAAGTGCCGCTGTTAAGCCGTGTCCGGTAGAGTCTGCATGTAATAAGTACAATCTGTTGTTGGAAGATTTATTTGCTACAATGAGGTCACCACTAAAAAGTGTTGCCGGGATGTGCCAAATATGAAAATCCAGTCCAGCCAGATGATGTCCCTTCTCAAATAAACTCTCCATTAAATCGTAAGCCATTTCCTGCTCACGCTCTTCTGCCTTTTTATATTGCTGAAGCTCTAACATTGTTGCCGAAAGCTTGTGCTGCATGTCTGAGATACGTTGAACGGCTTTTAGTTTTGCACCGAGGATATTGAACTCGATAGGTTTAGTAATGTAATCATCACCACCAACATCAAGCCCTTTAATTTTATCTTCTTCAGAAGCAAGTGCACTCATGAAGATAACAGGAATCCATTTATCCCCGGATAAGGCTTTTATTTTTGCAGTCGCTTCAAGCCCATTCATTCCCCCCATCATGATGTCCATCAGAATAATATCCGGGGCATCAGCCTTGAACATTTCGATGGCTTCTTCACCAGACTCCGCGGTGATTACTTCATAATTCTGTTTTAGAAGGTATTGAGAAAGGACTTTAATATTTACGATATTGTCGTCAACGGCTAAAATTTTTATTTTATGATCAGTCATTATAATTATTATATTTTATCCTTAAAACTATTCTGCGTACTGTTCGCGTATTTTAAGAATATCCGGCAAAATTTCTAAAAAAAGTTCGACTAATCTTGGTTCAAAATGTTTACCACTTTGTTCATTTAAAAACTCAATGGCTTTTTCAATTGACCACGCATCTTTATAGGGGCGCTCTGTTGTTAAGGCATCAAAAACATCCGCAACTGCGACAACGCGACCGGTAAAAGGAATATCTTCACCTGTAAGTGCCCGAGGATATCCTGAACCATCCCATTTCTCATGGTGATTTTGAGCTACTTCTGCCGCCATATTCATTAAATCGGAATCCGCACCAGAAAGAATCTCTACACCGATATCAACATGAGTTTGCATTATTTTCCATTCTTCAGCATCCAGTTTCCCGGGTTTCAATAATACATTGTCCGGAATACCAATTTTACCTATATCATGCATTGGACTGGCATTAAGTAACATTTCGGCATCAGCCTCTGACATACCTGCCGCTAATGCCAGTATCTGTGAATAACGACTCATGCGAATAATATGAAAGCCGGTCATATCATCCCTGTATTCTGCCGCGCGACCTAAGCGGCGTATCACCTCAAGTCGTGTATCATTTAATTCTTTTGTTCGCTCTTTGACCATCCCATCAAGAATCTTGTTTTGATTCTTCATCGCCTTGGCCATAATTCTAACTTCTAACATATTTCGAATACGGGTCATAAGTTCAACCCGATCAAATGGCTTCGCTAAAAAGTCACGCGCACCAAGCCCCAGAGCTTTAATTCTGGATTCACGATCAATTTGTGCTGTTAATACAATAATGGGAGGATAATCAGGGTCAACTTCACGTATTTTAGCTAAAACCTGGTAACCATCCATTACCGGCATATTCAAATCCAATAGAACGAGATCGCTATTTTGTTCTAAATATAATGATTCAACCTGAGTAGAATCTGTTGTGGCTATAACATTAATATAACCTTCGATATCCAGCATTTTCTCTATTAAAGTAACATTTGCGGGTTGATCATCAACGATTAATATTTTCGCTTCTTTAATTGTTTTTTCTTCAATCATTCTTCTTATTTAGCCAGGCAAAATTAAATTATCTATGACCTTTATCGGCACTGATAAGAATAATATTAGCTCTTTTCAATCATTTTAAATGAAAACTTGGTATTGAAATATTTTTTAAATATATTCTGAATTTACACTCATTTTTTATGAGGAATAAAATAAAAATACGGGCTTAAAGCCCGTATTTTCAACCTACTTTGCTAAGTAAAAATTAACGTTTCTTACGAGAACTTTTCTTTTTTGCCTTCTTTTTGGCTTTTTTCTTAGCAATCTTTTTCTTAGCCTTCTTCTTAGCGACTTTCTTTTTCGCCTTCTTCTTGGCTTTCTTCTTAGTTACTTTTTTCTTCACCTTCTTCTTGGCGACTTTCTTTTTCGCCTTCTTTTTGGCTTTCTTCTTAGTTACTTTTTTCTTAGCCTTCTTCTTGGCGACTTTCTTTTTCGCTTTTTTCTTGGCTTTCTTCTTAGTTACTTTTTTCTTAGCTTTCTTCTTAGCAACTTTCTTTTTCGCTTTTTTCTTAACTACTTTTTTCTTACTTGAAGTCTTCTTCTTCGTCGCTGTTTTCTTTTTAGCTGTTTTCTTTTTACTTGTTGCTTTTTTCTTGGTCGCTTTTTTCTTCTTCGTTGTTTTCTTCGCAACTGTTTTAGCCGGTGCTTCAGCAACAGGCTCAGTAGCAAGATCTGATGCTTCTTTAGCTGCAGCTATACCGCTCGGTAAGCTATTTAATACGCGCTGAATTGCAGAGAAAATAGATTCAACTTCACCGACACCACGAACGGTGCGCAATTTTCCTTGTTTACGGAAATAATCAACTAAGGGCGCTGTTTCAGCTTCATAAACTTTCAAACGATTACTGATTGTTTCTTCATTATCGTCAGCACGGTGCTCTAAACCACCGCCACATTTATCACAACGTCCTTCAATTCGAGGAGGGGAAGTATGAATGTTGAACATTTGGCCACATGAACCACAGGTACGTCGGCCAGTTAACCGTTGCATTAATATATTAAATTCAACATCGATCAATAAACCCGCTTGTAGTGGTTTATCCTCATCATCAAGCATACTATCCAATGCTTCAGCTTGAGGAATATTGCGTGGAAAACCATCCAGAATAAAGCCATTTTGCGCATCAGGCTGTGCAAGACGTTCCCTGATCATACCCAGTACAATTTCATCTGAAACAAGTTGCCCGGCATCCATTGCTTGCTTGGCTTTCATCCCTAAAGGAGAGCCTGCTTTTACTGCTGCACGTAATAAATCACCAGTAGAAATTTGAGGAATGCCATACTTGTCTACGAGTAATTTAGCTTGTGTACCTTTGCCACCACCTGGGGCACCTATTAATACGATTCTCATTATTCTTATACTCCATCTAAATTGGGTTTATTCTGACGTTTTAGTTAGGTTTGGATTTAATAAGCTCCAACACATTCTAATTAATAATATGTAATAAACATTAAAACTAATCGTTGACCTCCGTTAAGTCAATGCAAATGGCCTCGATTTTTGATGTCCTTTTACTATTTTGTGAAATTTGCAATTCTCATATTATTAGCCTTTCATAAGAGATGGCTGTTATAGCCATAGGCATCCTTACTGCGACTGATTAAAATCCACCTGATTATGTATTTTTTGCAACATACTGGTAGAATAGCCGGCCTTTTTCTGCTTCTATCAGTAAGCAGCTCAATATGAATTAGCACGAGGATTAAACGCATGAATCTGGATAGAGTAAGTACCGGTAAAAATGTCCCGGATGAAATAAACGTTATTATTGAAATCCCTTCTCATAGTGATCCCGTTAAATATGAAGTCGACAAAGAAACCGGTGCCATGTTTGTTGACCGTTTTATGAATACCGCAATGCATTACCCGTGCAACTACGGCTATATTCCTCATACTCTCTCTGAAGATGGTGATCCGGTTGATGTCCTGGTTATTACCCCGATTCCATTAATCAGCGGTTCCGTCATTCAATGCCGCGTGGTTGGCATGTTAAGCATGACGGATGAAGCAGGCCCGGACGCTAAATTACTTGCAGTGCCCATCACCAAGTTATGCAAAACATATAAAGATATGGAAAAGCCAGAAGACGTGCCGCAATTGTTACTAGATCAAATTAAGCACTTTTTTGAGCACTACAAAGACCTTGAAGAAGGTAAATGGGTAAAAGTTGAAGGCTGGTTAGAGGCCGATGCAGCAAAAGCTGAAATAACCTCTGCGATTAAACGTTTCCAGGACGCCCCTGAAAAACCTTGTTTCTAATCAATAGAACACCACGTTAATAAAACATCACGAAGAAGAAAGTAATGAAAGTATGTATTGTTTCAGATAGTCACGATAATCGATTTTTACTTGCTGCTGCAGTAGAAGATGCTAAGTCTCGCGGTGCAGAAGCAGTTATTCACTGTGGTGATGTGGTTGCCCCGACCACACTTCGAATTTTGAACCCGATTGGTTTACCGGTACATGTGATTCATGGCAACAATACCGGAGATATGTTCAGTCTTTCTCGCTTATCAAGCCATCCTGACAGTGTCATTCAGTATTATGGGCAAGATGCGGGTCTTGAGCTCGCGGGTAAAAAAATCTTCATGGTGCACTATCCACATTACGCCGAAGCGATGGCAACAACTGGTGACTGGGACATTGTTTGCTGCGGACATGACCACAAAGCCAGTATTCGAGATATTAAAAACATGAAGAATGGGACAACACTCTATGTTAATCCCGGTACCGTCGGCGGCGTTGGAGCAGCTCCAACTTATGTGATGGCAGATCTTGAAACAATGGAGTTTGAAATTATTGAAGTACCAGTGGACGAGAAGCTGAGCTATAACAAAACCTCGGTTACAAAACATAGCTAAGTAAGTCAAAAGATCTCAACGCAAAGTCGCAAAGTACGCAGAGAAAACGCAAAGGAAAATCATTTTTTTGTGTAGCCTGGATGAAATATAATGTATATCTGGGTAGACAATGACACCAAACTCACCACCCCAGATTACGCTACGCTACATCTGGGCTACGTGAAAAATTAACCCAAAATTTTACCTTTTATTTCTCTGCGAACCTTTGCGTACTTTGCGACTTTGCGTTGTATTCTTTTGACTTTGATTTTCAGGTATTTTTCTCAACCCAACGCACATCATCTTTAAGGCTTTCTTTTTTCCAGAAAGGCGCTCGGGACTTTAATTCTTCCATCAAATACCGACTTGCATCAAAGGCCTCTGCCCGGTGAGCCGACCAGACCGCCACTAATACAATCGGATCATTAGGCAACATTTCACCCACTCGGTGAATAATTAACGAATCCAGAATATCCCATTTATCGGCAGCTTCTTCACTGATTTTTTGCAGGTACTTTTCAGTCATCCCCGGGTAATGCTCTAATGTCATGACTGATACATCATCACCCTGATTAAATTCACGCATACTGCCAACAAACACCGCGGTAGCACCGTATTTTCCAGAAAAACCTGCTTCAGCCTGATACTCGAGCAACCGTTGGTAGGGTTCAAATGGAGCGTCTTTTATTTCAATCAACATGCTTAACCACCTGTAACCGGAGGAAAAAAGGCAACCTCGTCACCCGCTTTAATGGGATGATTTGCTTCCACATAATCCATATTAACGGCCATTAACGTATTTTCTGGCATGGCCATATTGTTTGTTACCTTGTTCCAGGCTTCGATAACTGTTTTCGCATCTGTATCACTTGTTTCAGCTTCACCCTGACCAACATGTTCACGTAAACTGGCAAAAAATTTTATTCTGATTACAGCATTAGACATAAAAAGTACTTTCTCTGATTTGCGTATTTAATCCTCCAAGCCTATCATGATTTAACCTTTGAATGAACCAATGACAATAAACGTAAGCTGTTGATATATAAGGACTAGCATGTCGAAACTAACCCATTTTAATGAACAAGGCAAAGCCCACATGGTGGATGTTGGAGAGAAAAGTGAAACTCACCGCGTCGCTATTTGTGAGGGCACCATCAGCATGAAAGCCGAAACGCTGGAGAAAATATTACAGGGCGATCATAAAAAAGGAGATGTGCTTGGTATCGCGCGTATAGCCGGAATTATGGCTTCAAAAAGAACCGCAGATTTAATTCCATTATGTCACCCGCTCATGCTCACCCATGTTGATCTTAATTTTGTTCCTAACACAAAAAACAACAGTATTTACTGTACCTGCCAGGTGGAAACACGTGGCCAGACAGGGGTTGAAATGGAAGCGCTCACCGCCATTCAGGTGGCTTTATTGACCATATATGACATGTGTAAAGCCGTCGACCGAGGCATGACGATGAGTGATATCCGCCTAATAGAGAAAAAAGGCGGGAAATCCGGCCATTGGCAAGCCTAATAACAAATAAGCCTTATTAATTTATCAGGAATTGTTAACTTCGTTAACTTTTACGTCTACTATTAGTGCATGATTGGAACATTGTTTCATTTCAGTCACTTTTAACATGTAGTTTAGGAGTTAGAGTTATGCGCTATCGTTTTACCCCCAAAACGGCCTCCCTATTTCAAATTTTCTTCGCATTTTTTTTAACACTGTCGCTGAGCCTGCCTTTATCAGCAAATCAAGGTGATTGGGTTCTGGTTGAACGTTTCGATAAGCAACTGGCTGCGGCAAATGCAGGTAAGCTTAAAGCAATGTATGACGTCGGCAGACTCTATGAACGCGGGCGTGGTGTAGACATTAATTTAGTTGAAGCAACAAAGTGGTATAAAAAGGCATCCAGTGCAGGACAGCATAATGCGCAAGCAAGACTGGGCATTATGTATTTTGAAGGACGCGGCGTTAAACAAAATTATAAAAAAGCACTTCAACTCTTAAATGCTGCAGCAAAAAATAAAGTACCCAGCGCACAATTCCAGCTCGCAAATATGTATGAACTCGGGACTGGCGTTCCTCAAAATTTAAAGAAAGCAATTTATTGGTATAGCGAGTCAGATAAATACGGTTACTATCTTGCAAAAGATAGAATTACACGTTTAAAAAATTTACCCGCAGCAACAACTGGAACAGTTAATCGTACCGCCGCAAAACCAGCTCGCAAATCAGTTCGTAGTGCATCTCCAACAGCAATTCTTAGCACTATAACAAATGGCCAGTGGTTCAAACGAAGAAAAGCAGTAGCCTACTTACCTTCAAATATTTCAAATTGTGTAAATGGATCAGCAAATACACTACATTGTATTTCTACCTCACAAGAACGCAGTACCGGTACCGAACTTATTAACTACTATGTTGAGAGTCGCATCACGGTGAAAAACAAAACATCATTCGATATTGTGTATTCCAACAATGTGCTAAGTGTTGAATCATTATCTATTGAAGATGGTGATGGCAACCTTCTCGAAAAAACAACCTCTCGCATTAAAAAAGGCAAACAGGGTAAGAAGCGAAAACTGTCCTGCCGTATTAAAAATAAAAACATCATTTCCTGCACTAAAGGCAGCTCTACTTTTGATTTAGTCAGTCGTTAAACTTTTTAAATATAAATGACTGGCATACAATACCGGTATGTCAGTCACCCCTCCTACACCACCAAATAGCGAAAAAGAATTATTAAATCGAGCAAGAAAACTTGCAGGCTTAACGCTGCAACAGTTATCCACCCACTTTAATCAACCTTTACCAAAAGATATTCGGCATGCAAAAGGTTGGATGGGACAACTGCTTGAAACGAGTTTAGGTGCCACCGCATCATCCCGTGCAGAACCTGATTTTCAGCTTATTCAGGTTGAGCTTAAAACATTACCACTTACTCCATCAGGCAAACCCAAAGAATCAACCTATGTTTGTACTGTTCCGTTAACAAATTTGCATGAACAGGAATGGTCAACATCCTGGCTAAAAAGAAAATTACAGCGTGTACTTTGGTTACCGATAGAAGCAGATAAACGTATTCCTCTGGCTGAACGTCATATCGGTAATGCTATTTTATGGAGCCCAAGTGAAGCCGAAGCAACACAACTGCAACAGGATTGGGAAGAATTAATGGAGCTTGTGTGTCTTGGCAGGCTTGAAGAAATAACTTCACACATGGGACGATATTTACAAATTCGACCTAAAGGTGCAAATTCAAAAGCTTTAACAACAACACTTGATGAAGAAGGCAATACCATTCAAACATTGCCGCGAGGATTTTATTTACGCCCGGAGTTTACTCAACAAATTATTCAAGCTAATTATGCTTAAATAAATAAAGGCCATTAGCCACGAAGGACACCAAGATTAATTAAAAATACAGGTAGCACAGAGAAAATAACTTTTTTGTTTTTTTCTCTCTATGAATTAAGTAATTAAAAAGTTTTTTCTTTGGGGCCCTGGTGTTCTTCGTGGTTAATTTTTACTCCCTGTTACAATAAAATTAATTATTAAAACAATTTTATTTATAAATTCCAGGATCAAAAGATGAACGAGAAACAAGCAATCACTAGTGTCTTTGACTTAGTTGCCACAAAATATGACAACACTTCTTTACGTTTTTTTCCTTTTTGTGCGGACAAGCTTGTTGATTACGCAAAAATAAAACCAAATCAAAATGTACTCGATATAGCAACCGGAACAGGTATGGTTGCACTGGCTGCCGCACAATGCCTGGGTAATAGTGGCCGTGTTCAGGCAATTGATTTATCTGAAAACATGATCAAACAAGCCAGGGGAAAACTTAAGCAGGCTGGCCTGGATAATGTTGATTTTCATGTCATGGATGCAGAAAATCTGGAGTTTAAAAGTGATTTCTTTGATGTCATCACATGCTCATATGGTTTATTTTTTATGCCGGATATGTCGGCGGCATTAAAGAGCTGGTTACGTGTTTTAAAGCCCGGTGGAAAACTCATTTTTACCAGCTTTGCGCCTTCGGCCTTTCAACCATTGACTGAAACATTTATGCAGAACCTTGCCGAATACAACATTGTTCCTCCAACACCACGATGGTTACAACTGGCTGAAGAAGAGTTATGTAAACAGATATTAGTTGATAATGGTTTTGCAGAACCTCAAGTAACTCAGGAACAGCTTGGCTATCATTTAGGTGAATTCAACCACTGGTGGGAAGTGATACAAAGTGCCGGATACCGTGGTTTATATGAACAGTTGCCGCAAGAACATCGAGCTAAGTTTGAAGCTAAACATCGTCTGGAAATTGATAAGCATAAAACTAAAGATGGCATATGGATGGATGTGCAAACGTTATTTTCTACAGCATTAAAACCTGAATAAAAGGCACCTTTGATAAGTGACTCCAGTACATCAAATTACTGTAGGTCGGGCTTCAGCCCGACGCGGTGTTGAATCATCAAACAAAGTTAAGGGTTTAGCAAAGCTCCGAGCTTGCATTATTTGGCATGAAGGCCAACCTACAAAAAGCATCGCATATTCAATACTCTGTGCTCCTCCGTGGTCAGAATGCTTTTATCTTACAAGTTCCCTACATGTAAAATACTCTATTTATACTTTTCTAACACCTCTGGCTCAGGATATAAAATATCAAGCAGTATGGATTTACCATCTGCCTGAACAATACGACAATGCATTCGAGATAATTCCCGAGGATGTTTTACCCCGCATGAATGTGCAATTAAAGCTATGCCATAATGTATTTTATCTACAAAGTTTTTAACGCGCACAGATTTTTCTTCTACGTCCAAACCTTTTTGTAAACCTTTATTATGTGTCGTGATACCCGTTGGGCAGGTATTCTTATTACACTTTAATGCCTGGATACAGCCTAAGGAAAACATAAAGCCACGGGCAGAAGTTATAAAATCAGCACCACTACATAAAGCCCATGCGACACCGGATGGTGTAATTAATTTTCCCGATACAATAATGCGAATGCGATCACGAAGCCCATACTGAGATAAAATATCAACCAGCATCGGAAGAGACTCTTTGATCGGAAGACCGACATCATCCATTAATGGCATAGGCGCTGCACCGGTTCCACCATCACAACTATCAAGGGTGATAAAATCAGGCGCGCATTCTGTACCACACCGTTGAATTTCTTCACACATTTGTATTAACCAACCATACGCCCCCATAACCGCTTTGAAGCCTGTTGGTTTTCCTGTGACCTCTCGTACGTGTTTAATAAAAGCTAATAACTCTTTAATGTTACTAATTTCAGGATGACGATTCGGTGATATAGAATCTTTACCCGCCTCGATGCCTCGAATTTTTGCGATCTCCTCTGTAACTTTTGCAGCGGGTAAAATACCGCCCTTTCCCGGTTTAGCGCCCTGGCTCATTTTAATTTCAAACATTTTCATCTGTGGGAAGTTAGCTATTTCGCGTAACTTATTATCATCAAGTTTTCCATCAGCGGTACGTACACCATATTTTGCAGTACCTATTTGCATCACAAGGTCACAACCTCCTTCCAGATGATACTCTGTCAGTCCTCCCTCGCCCGTATTCATCCAGCATCCAGCTAACTTTGCGCCCTTTGATAAAGCACGAACAGCAGGTTTTGATATCGCACCATAACTCATACCCGATATATTGATTACCGAGCCTGCTTCATACGGTTCCCTGCAATGTGGCCCAATAACAACAGACGGTGCAGAGGTCGCGTGTTCATCTAAGGTAGGAAAAGGACAGTTTACAAATAAGGGCGTACCTGGAGGTGTCAGATTTTTAGTTGAACCAAATGCCATAGTGTTATCAATCGCCTGGGAAGACTTATTCACCCACTCTCGTTCCGCACGGTTAAACGGCATTTCTTCACGATCCATGGCGAAGAAATATTGTCTGAAAAATTCACCTAAGGTACTGAATAGATAACGAAACCGTCCTATAACAGGATAATTACGCCGGATTGCATCTTTAGTTTGAGATACATCAGAAATAAACAAGAATATGATAATTAAAAAAACAAATCCCACCACAAAGATAAAGAGGGATGAAAGAAAATCTAAACCTTGTGTTGAGGTCTCTGATAATGGAGACATAGTGTTGACCTTTTTTTGATTATTATAAAACAGCTATTTAAATATAGACGTAAATACATGACAGTGACAATGGCTTATAAGTTCACTGTTTATAAGAGTGTTATAGGATAAATACCCACCTTTATTAAAGGTTAAATTAGTTTATATATAAGCAAATTCTGATGCTTTTTTCGTTATAATAGCCGACCCAATTTTTAGATAGTGGATGCAGGAGTTTTACATGAGCGAATCAAATACCCCTAGCGCAGCGAATACCCTTAGCGCAGCTTTATCTGGTGATGAACGCCAGGCATTAGCCGATCAGCTGGTAAGTAACCAGGAAAAACTTAAATCATTACCTGCAGGCAGTAGTGACCTCGAACGTGCATTAGTTCAACTAGATATTTCTGAACTGTTACTGGCTCTAGACCAAAAAGAAGATGCCTGGAATCAGGCTCGAGCAACGTTCAACACGTTTATTGAAACCGAAGAATGGCAACATGCTGTTGAAGCATGCAATGTCATGTATCAAACAGAACAACCTGCTTCAATAGTTGCATTAGGTCATGGTGTTTGGCTGGCCGTAACCTATCCTATTGAAGCAGATACCTCGGTTGCAGTGCTGAATCACATTGTTGATGAAACGCCTGCTGATTCAGATGGTGCTGCAGTAGCCGCAATGGTCGGGTATTACATTGCAGATATACGGTCAACAGATGAAAATCATGACAGCATGACCTTTTTAGCAAAAACCATTTTAGGCAATGTTGCTAAACGTCATAGTAATGTGCAAACACAAAAAGAAATGGATGCCTGGTTATTTAAACTTGAGCTTAATGACCCTGCTATTTTTCTTCCTCGTTTATCATTAGTGGTTAATTCTATTGTTGGAGAAGAAAGCTGGTGGTTTGATCGTGATGCGTTACGTGCGAAACTACCCATCAATTAAAAATAAATTACAACGAGATAAGTAAGATGGGCAATCCTTTTCAAGATCAGTTTCTTAAAGCAGGCGTAGTGACGAAGCAACAAGTCAAGAAGGCACAGTCGGCATCGAGTAAAAAGAAAAAAGAACAACGCTCAAAGAAAAGTACCGTTGTTGATGAAAACAAACTTAAAATCCAACAAGCGGCGAAAGAAAAAGCTGAACACGACAAATTATTAAATCATCGAAAAGAAGATCAAGCTAAACAAAAAGCCATCTCGGTTGAAATAGATCAGCTTATTATAAAAAACTGCGTAAAACGAAATGGTGAATGTGACATCGTCTATAATTTCGAACATCGTAAAAAAGTTAACCGTATTTATGTTAACACTGAAATGAAACAACAAATTATCGATGGTAAGTTAGGTATTGCCCGTATAGAAGGTCGTTACGAACTCATCCCTAGAGTTATTGCTGAAAAAATTCAGCAACGTAATGAAAAACGCGTTATTTTATTCGAGAAAGAAGATCCGGTAATTGATGATAATGATCCTTACGCAGAGTTTCAGGTGCCTTATGATTTAGTCTGGTAAGACTTACTTTAAAAACCATTTAATAATATCCAGCTTATATTTTTTATAGGGTGGATATAATAATGAAAAATGATCAAACCAGGTCACCGGCTTAAATATACTTTTCGTATGAGAAAAACGTTCA
>JAUVEN010000035.1 GCA_030594815.1 Gammaproteobacteria bacterium | reverse complement strand
ATTATAACTTCACAGCGAGATGCCCGACGTCAGGCGGGAAAAGAAGGTTTTGGCTTTCACTGGGCACCAGCAACAATTGTTTTGTTTTTTGTTATCCTGATTATAATGGATTCATTTTTTATTATGTTTGCAACAAAAGGTATGGACAGCAGTGTTGCCAAATTCTTATTGCCTGCACCTCGTTCAGGTGGGAAAGTGAGTTCCCATTTCCCTGGCACGGTAAGTCATGATTATCATCAAAAACAAAATCAATATAATGATTATCTGAAGCGTTTTGAAACGCAAAAGTTACGCAACTGGAATATTCGTAAAGGATGGTTAGGTGAAGCCGTCGTTAATAAACCGGCAATATTCAGAGTTGAGATTAAAACGAACAAGCAAGAGATAGTAAGTAAGGCTAAAGTTACAGGTAAATTTTTAAGAGCCGCCGACAGTAAATTGGATACAAACTTCACCATGCAGGAAGTTGAACCGGGCATTTATCAGCAAAGTATTACATTGGTGCAACCGGGTAACTGGGATTTAATTCTAAAAATCCACAAAGATAATGACGAGCATGAAGTGCGAGCTAAAACAGTCATTAAAGAAAAATAATTTTAAATTTATACTTGGGGTTATTCCTTCTCCCTTTGGGAGAAGGTTAGGATGAGGGGGGAGAGGTAAATAAAAAATACGTTATTTATTTTTCCCTCACCCCAACCCTCTCCCTAAGGGAGAGGGAGTTTATAATAGGATAAACATATGACAGGTAATAACGAACAAGACTGCTTCCACTGCAGCCTACCTGTTCCTAAAAACAGTTCTTATCTTGTTAAAATAGACGGACAAGAGCGCGCCATGTGTTGTCCCGGTTGTCAGGCTGTGGCAAAAGCCATTGTTGATGGCGGTCTTACCAGCTTTTACAAGCACCGTACCGAAACTTCCCCCACTGCACGTGCAGCCATTCCTGAAGTTTTACAAGAACTCACCTTATACGACAAACCTGAATTACAAAAAACATTTGTCAGCACTGACGACAAAAATATAAAGCAAGCATCACTTATACTTGAAGGAATAGTTTGTGCTGCATGTGTCTGGTTAAACGAACGTCATATTAATGCTTTGCCTGGTGTAGTTGAGTTTCGGGTTAATTATTCAACACATCGCGCGCGCGTTCGTTGGGACGATTCACAAATTAAACTTAGCGATATATTACAGGCGATCACAGCCATTGGATATCTCGCACATCCTTTTGATGCAAGTCGTCAAGAAGCGGTTTATAAAAAAGAACGTTCTGTTGCACTCAAACGTTTAGCCATTGCAGGCCTGGGTGCAGTACAAGTGATGATGCTGGCCGTTGCTCTTTATGCCGGTGATTACTCTGGCATGGATGCGGGACTTGAAAATTTCATGCGCTGGGTTAGTTTAGTTATTGCAACTCCTGTTGTTTTTTATTCAGCACGAAGTTTTTTTAGTTCTGCGTGGCGAGATCTCAAAGTTCGTCAGTTAGGTATGGATGTGCCTGTTTCATTAGCCATTGGTCTAGCCTACGCAGCAAGTTGCTGGGCAACGATAACGCGTAGTGGAGAAGTGTATTTTGATTCTGTCACCATGTTTACTTTTTTCCTCCTGGCTGGTCGTTTCCTGGAAATGGGTGCAAGACAAAAAGCAGGACAAGCAGCTGAAGAGTTAGTCAAACTTTTACCGGCAATGGCAACACGGATTACCGATGATGGTGATGAAACCGTCGCGGTAACAGAATTAGCGATTGGTGATCGGGTTCGAATAAAACCGGGTGACAGTGTTCCTGCTGATGGTGTCATTCTCGAAGGACGCAGTAGCATTGATGAGTCATTGTTAACGGGTGAAAGTAATCCTTTAGCAAAAACAATTGGTGAAAAAGTGATTGGCGGCACCGTTAATATTGAGAGCCCGTTAGTCATTGAAGTAAACAAGGTTGGCGAAGATACCGTGCTTGCCTCAATACAACGTTTGCTTGATCGCGCGCAAACAGAAAAACCCGGTATTGCTAAAACCGCAGATAAAGTGGCAGGTGTCTTTGTTGGATTTTTATTAGTGTTAGTCTCCATGGTTTATTTTTGGTGGTGGCAACATGAACCGGATCAAGCATTCTGGATTGCCTTGTCTTTATTAGTTGTGACTTGTCCTTGTGCCTTATCTTTAGCGACACCTGCCGCGATGACAGCCGCAACCGGAACATTAACTCGCTTAGGTGTTTTGACAACACGCGGTCATGCACTGGAAACACTGGCAAAAGTGACATCGGTGGTGTTTGATAAAACAGGTACCTTAACAAAAGGCCGACTTGCGTTGGAATCAATGGAAGTATTTTCCAATATTGAGGAACAACAAAGTTTAAATATTGCTGCTGCACTTGAATTAGGATCAGAACATCCTGTGGCAAAAGTATTTTTACAAAAAGCATTAAGTCCAAATACCGTGATTGCTGAGAAGGTTGAAGCCATACCCGGTCAAGGCGTAACAGGTTTAATAGACGGTATGCAATATCGTTTGGGCTGTGCCGCTTATGTCGAAGCTGAAACTCAAACGTCTCAGAACCAAACTCCTGAAAATTTAAAAGATAAATCGCTGCACGCAACAGAAATATTCTTAGCAAATGAAAAACAAATACTTGCGGTGTTTTTCCTTAGCGATGAATTACGAGAAGAAGCGCTTGAATCTATTCAGGCTTTGAGGGCCCTGGGCAAAAAGATCTGGCTGGTGAGTGGCGACAATGAAACAGCGGTTTCTT
The DNA here is from genome assembly GCA_030594815.1 of Gammaproteobacteria bacterium. Taxonomy (GTDB): domain Bacteria; phylum Pseudomonadota; class Gammaproteobacteria; order UBA6429; family Thiohalophilaceae; genus JAGLTQ01. The sequence goes on along the minus strand of JAUVEN010000035.1, from coordinate 25,006 downwards.
ATATTGGCGGACAACTGGGCATAGATAATATACGTCACAGTATGAAGCCTGAGGATAAACTCGAGATTATTCAGGAGCTACAAAATCAAGGTGAAATCGTTGCAATGATAGGCGACGGTGTTAATGATGCGCCGGTACTTGCCACAGCGCAGGTGTCCATTGCCATGGGTGGTGGTACTCAACTTGCGCAGGCAAGTGCAGACATGGTGCTTTTATCAGAGCATCTTCCTCACCTGGTCGACGCAATGAAAATGGCGAAGCGCAGCGTGAATGTGGTGTATCAAAATCTAGGTTGGGCACTGGTTTATAATTTAATGGCGTTGCCGTTAGCCTCTATGGGCTATATTGCGCCTTGGATGGCGGCCATTGGCATGTCCGCCAGTTCACTGGTGGTCGTGCTGAATGCGTTGCGTCTTAATAAATCAGTAGATGTTTAGCTTAAGCAGACCACGTATAATCTCCCTATGGAAATACTTTATTTACTAATACCATTGGGTTTGCTGGTGCTTGGAGTGGCAATTTGGGGCTTTCTCTGGGCGGTGAAAACAGGCCAGTTTGATGATATGGAAGGACCCGCATATCGGATTTTGATGGACGATGACGATATTCGTATCCCTACTCGAAACCCGGAAAAAACAGAAAAAGAGCAAGATTCAGATAAGTAGTCACCATTTCTGACAAGAATGTCGATGAAACACATTGATGTTACCTGGCTTGTACATTAGAATTCACTTAATTAGTTTAAGTAATAATTAGATTTGAGGTTACCCAAATGAAAGACATGTTCACTTTTCAAAACTTCCCAATGGCAATTATCATTGTTTTAGTCGCTATTTCCTGGTTAAGTTTTTTATCGGTTATTTTCTTTGGCTAAACTGCTATTTAGTTAAAGATAAAATGATAAAGGGTCGCTACATATAGATGTAGCGACCCTTTTTTCGTTTAAGGGAGGAAATAATAACGCTACTGCAAATTACCCATGATATTGATGTGGCATATGGGTAAATTTTACAAGCATTGCTTTCATAATTTCTCCTGCATTCCAGGAAAGGTTCGTAAGTCTTTGCTTTTATTAAAAGAAGATTTTACAGCCTTATAGTTCAAGGAGCAGTTTTGACGTGCAAAGTAATCTCACTGTGTTAACTCGTTGTGTTGTAAGTCAAAAAAGGACTGTGATTTTCTGCCTGAGTTTGATGCTAGTGTTGCCTGTACAGGCAAGTAATGACATTGGGCATGAGCAACCTGCTAAATCCGTTGATTCAGCATCATCAAAAAAAACCAGAATAAAAAAAATCACTGATTTGCGTGTGCTCGTCGATATATCGGGCAGTATGAAAAAAACCGATCCCGATAATTTACGTCGTCCCGCAATACGATTATTAGCGGGATTAATTCCTCAAGGATCACGTGCAGGAATATGGAATTTTGGTAAGCAAGTTAATATGGCAGTTAAGGTGGGCGATGTGAATGATGCCTGGCGTGAACTTGCGCGTCAGCAATCAAAAAAAATAAATTCCGTTGGATTATTTACCAATATTGAAGGAGCGATGCGTAAGGTTAGTTTTGATTGGAAAACTCCCGACCCACGTTATAAACGCAACCTTATTATTTTGACGGATGGTCATGTTGATATTAGTAAGGATGAAAAGTTAAATAAAGCATCACGAAAAAGAATTCTAAAAGAGCTTTTACCCCGACTGGAAAAAGCACAAGTGCGTATTCATACTATTGCCTTGTCTGATGATGTCGATGAAAGTTTATTAAGTACATTGTCAGCCTATACCGATGGATTATATAAAAAGGTAAAAAATGCAAATGAACTACAAAAGCTTTTTTTACAAATGCTTGAGCAGTCTGTCAATCTCGATACCATTCCTTTAAAAGATAATCGCTTTAATGTTGATGCAAGTATCAACGATATGACCTTGTTAGTGTTTAACAATGATAAAGCACATCCCACAACAATTGTTACGCCAGGTAAAAGAACATGGAGCAAAAAGACACATACAGATCAGGTTAAATGGTTTAGTGATGATAGTTTTGATTTAATTACCATAAAAAAACCGCAACAAGGGCAATGGAAAATAATGGCGCCGGTTGATGAAAATAATCGTGTTGTGGTTGCAACAAATCTTAAATTGAAACTGAATGAGCTACCAGGTTATTTAATGTTAGGGGATGTTTTAAAAATAAATGCGTATTTAGAGGAGGATGGAAAACCATTAACCGATCAACGTCTTTTATCAAAGTTTAAATTCCTCTTAAAAAGAAAGTCAGAAAGATCTGCAGAAAGAGAATATCCCCTGGAAAAAACCAAAGAAGATGGGTATAGCCATGCTGTACAACTCGCACCTATATTTAAAGAAGGAAATCATGAGTTGGTTATTCAGGCTGAAAGTCCAACGACACAGCGAGAAATACGCCATCAATTTAAAGTGTATGCAACACCTGCGGAGATAGAAGTTTCTGAAAATCACGGTAAATATCAAATTAAGGTAACACCGTATGCCAATCTATTAAGACCGTCATCAATAAAAATACACGTAATATTAAACGATAAAAGTAAACATAAATTAAAACTGCATAATAATAGCTGGACAGTAGAAGTGGATAAGCAGTTCCATGAAACAATGTTCACGTTAAACATTGATGCAACCAGAGCGGACGGTAAAGCAATTTCAATGAGTTTTAATAAAGTGCTGAGTGAGAAAGAAGGATTACATAAATTAAATCTACATGTGAAAAAAGAAACGCCACATAAAAAAGAAATTCCACACAATAAAGAAAAAAATGCAGATTCCAGGAAGAAAGAGTCAGAACATAAAAAGGAAGAGGTAAAAAAAGAATCTGAAATTAACTGGACATTAATCATTATATCTATAGTTGTTGGTAACGTACTTTTAATAGGTTCGTTTGTCGGCGGATATATATTTATGAAACGCCGTAAAGAAAAACTGGCAAAACTTCTAGCCGGGGAAATGGATGAAGAAGATGACACTAAGGAATAAATAATTTAATGAGCGATTCACTCTTAAGTTTTACAATTATATTTGCCGAGCTTGGTGGAGTATTACTTCTGGTTGTGATCGGCTGGGTAGTGTATTTTATCCTTGGTCTTAAAAAAGATGGTCGTACGACCAAGGAACTAATTCAACAAATTAAGGCAATAATTCCGAGGCATCGCGAGCAGTTAGTAAATTATTTTAAAAATGAAATGGAGCTGGAACAAAATAAAACAGATTTTAATATTGATACGTTAATCAAAGATGAGAGAAAAATTTATGATCATTTGATTAAAGTTTCCATTACTAAAGATACAAGTTTATTAAAATTAACCACGGAAGACATAAATTCTCTTGTTAATAATTATGTCCGCCTGCTGGCATTAAAAGCAGAAAAGGACTCGGATAACAATAAAGACTCAACAGAACTTAAATTTAAAAAAGAAAATGAGGCTTTACGACTCGACAATGCTTCATTGCAAAAACGGTTAACTGACTCACTTGAGACCATTGAAAGTATGATGGGCGAATTTTCCTCGATGTATGAGGGTGGCAAAAAAGAAGGTGAACAGCGTGTAAAAAATGAAATGTATAAATTAAAGCAATCTCTTCAATCTGAGGAGATACGTGTGAAATCATCATTGAATGAACTTGATGAAAAAGAAGAATAGATTAAGGATGCATAAATTGTAGTAGTTCAGACTTGATCTTATAAGGTGTTAGCTAAAAGCAGCCATTCGTAATTCATTATTGATAAGAAGTACATTTAAACGTCTACTATTAATTATAAACTTAAGTTTTTTATTGGAATTTGTATGAAAATAATTGCAGAAAATATAATATATTTAGAAATATTTGATACGCTAAGAATACAAAAAGTCTTTAACCAATGGGCAGAAAAACACCCTCATGGTGGGGTGTTGGCATTTGTTGCAGAACAGAATATTAAAACTATTGATGATTTACAAACGCAATCTAATGATGCTTCTTTTACCTTGATTGGTGCAGTGTTTCCTGAATTAATTGTAGAAGGTGAATTAAAAAAACAAGGTGTATTATTGTTGTTGTTTGAAGATATGCCTTCCCATTGTATTGTACCTCTCGCCAATAACATTTCAGAACCTGATAAAAACACTCTGGATATTACTGCATGTGTGGATATTAATATGAATGATAGTGAGCAATCATTATTCATGATCTTTGATTCTATGGTACCCAACATTGCATCTCTAATTGATGATCTATACTTAAGAATTGGTGACGTTGTTAATTATATGGGTATAAATGCGGGCAGTGAGACATTTCAGCCGATAAACTGTCTTTTTGATAACCATAAATTTATAGGTGATGCAGTGCTTGTCATGCTGATGATGCAGCATCATGGTGCGATCCTGGAGCATGGTTATACGAGTCCGGATTCATCTACATCTGCTACATCAACAACAGGTAACCGTATCAGTAGTATTGATTGGCAACCTGCATTTGATGTTTATAAAGAACTTGTAAATAAACATTATGGAATTGAAATAACAAAAGATAACTTTTATGAAAATGCCGTTCATTTCCCCATTGGCATTATGCGAATGGATGGGGAAATGTTAGTACGAATACCTGTTGCTTTTGATGATGATGGTTCTTTATATTGTGTTGGTGAAGTTCCTGAAAACTCCGTTTTAACTTTATTAAAGGCAGTTTCACCTGATTCAGATAAAACAATTAATACCCTGGTAAGCAAAATAGAAAATCTGCCTGAGAATACAATTCTTAATTTTTATTGCGCGGGAAGACGAATGCATTTGGGTGATGCTGCTGAAATAGAATTATCCATATTAAAAAAGAAACTTAGTCATAAGAATGTTGTTGGCGCATTATCACTGGGTGAAATCAGTGGTTCAAAGCAAGGTGGATACCCTTTATTTCATAATGCTGCGTTAGTAAATATTCCATGGAAATAAAGATGAATCAAGAACAAATATCACAAATTCTCTATGAAATGGCTCTGGTAACGGGTGGTGAGACTCATGTTGAGCCGCTCATAACTAAAACTCTACAGCGATTGTTATATCACACGGCCTTTCCTTGCGGTGTGTTTCTATCAGACATTAAAGAAATAAAAAAGAAACAATATGAGTGCAAGCTTGAACAGGTAGTTGGCTGTGGTAATTTTCTAGAAAAGAAAGGAAAAATTATTTCATTACCCGAAGAGTTTATGTCTGAACGTAAAGGTGGTTTAATTGCCGACAAAAAATGCATATCTCATATCTTTGGCGAAAATATAAAATATAAAGTCGCGCTAATATTACCTGTTAATAGTGCTGAATGGTTTGTTCTGCTAAATAAAAACATGCCTGGTTTTAAACTTCCCATTGAGAGAATATTTGAACCTGTATTGAAAAACTTCAGCAAGACTCTAATGTTATGCAGAGATAATGAAAAGCATACTTTTCTTCTGGAGCAGGAAATATTACATCGAGAAGAACTTGAGATATCTCTGCGTGAATCAAAAGAATTATTACGGAACGTTCTTGATACCGTCCCCTCACGTATTTTTTGGAAAGATAAAAGTTTAGTTTATTTGGGTTGTAACAACTTATTTGCATATGATGCAGGACTAAAATCTAATGAAGAAATTATTGGTAAAACAGATAATGATTTGCCGTGGGGTAAAGCTGAGGCAGATTTATATCGTTCTGATGATCAAAAAGTTATTGAATCAGGGCTTCCAAAAGTTAACTATGAAGAATCTCAAACGCGAGAAGACGGCTTAGAAACCTGGCTGGAAACGAATAAAATACCACTAAAAAACTCTTCAGGTGATGTAATTGGCATCTTGGGTTCCTACAGTGATATTACTGACCGAAAAAATGCTGAAAAAGAAATTATAAAGGCTAAAGAAGAAGCCGAACATGCGAACAATGCAAAATCTGACTTCTTGTCTAGCATGAGTCATGAATTACGAACTCCATTAAATGCTATATTGGGGTTTAGTCAATTAATGGAAATGGATGACTCTCTATCTACTCTTGTAAAAGAAGACGTAAAAGAAATTAATAAAGCAGGTCATCACCTGTTAAATCTTATTAATGAAGTTCTGGATTTAGCAAAAATTGAAACAGGGCATATTAATTTGTTAGTTGAGTCCATTGTCTATGAGGAGCTTATTTTTGATTGTGTTTCGCTTATTGACCCCATTGCTAAACAGCATGATATTCAAATACATATCTCATCAAACACCAGAGGTATTGCAATCAGAGCGGACAGCATACGTCTTAAGCAGGTTATTATTAATTTACTTTCTAATGCTATTAAATACAATCGTCGAGGTGGTCAAGTCAATATTGATGTAAATCTGACTAATGATAACTTTTATAGAATATCCATAAAGGATACAGGTACGGGTATTAAAGAAGAAAATCTTAATGGACTGTTTGAATCTTTTAATCGTCTGGAAGCGGAGAACACTGATATAGAAGGGACAGGTATTGGTTTAGTTATCACAAAACGGCTAGTCGAGTTAATGGGGGGTAAAATTGGTGTTGAGACTGAATTTGGTGTAGGAAGTATTTTTTGGATAGAAATGCCTGGTGAATTTATCATGGAAAATGAATTAGGTGTTTTGAAAGAAGACAATGTAACACCACAAGCAATAGATGATCGTACTGAACATAATGTACTGTATATTGAAGATAATCCAAGTAATCTAAAACTTGTTATACAGTTATTTTCTCGGATACCACATATACATCTTTTTACAGCACATACTCCGAGTTTAGGGATTGAATTAGCTGAAATAAAACGGCCTGAACTTATTTTGCTTGATATTAACTTACCGGAAATGGATGGATATAAAGTATTAGAGAAATTACGGCACAATAATAAAACAAGTCATATTCCTGTTGTTGCTATTTCAGCTAATGCAATGTCAAAAGATTTAAAAAGAGCAGCTGAAGCGGGCTTTGATAATTATTTAACAAAACCATTAGATGTAAAACATTTTTATGAAACGGTAGATGAAATTTTATTAAAAAATAAAACTATGTGATGGATAGTGAGATTGAATGTTCGTTAATGGCTGTTTGCCGCCTGTTAAGTTAAAACTTGTATCATGTTAGGACAAATGCTGGGCATGTGTATAGTTGCAGAAGGTGTTGAGACGAAGGAAACTTATGACATCTTACATGGGGAATGAATTGTGATATTGCTCATGGATATTATCTTTCACATTCGATCTCTGCAGATGAATTATTTGAATGGGCTAAACAGTATTAATGTATTAGCATGAATAAGAAAATATATTGATGATGATGGTAATTAGACACTTCAACAAACGATACAAATCAAAATGTAGTTTATATTTTATTCTTATTAGCTTCCTTCTTGTAATTAATTTTTCTATTGCAATAGCCCAGGCAGCCGATAAACCTCAAAAAATAAAAGCAGTGGTAATAAAATATTTCCCCCCGCTTTATAAACTTGATGAGCAAGGAAATCCACAAGGCTATGCCATAGAACAATTTACAGAAATTGCAAAAATTGCAAATTTAGAAATTGAATATGTCATAAAGAATAACTGGAAAGAGACCCTAAATGCTCTTGAGAAAGCAGAAGCGGATATTATCCCCAACCTTGGAGTTATAAAAAACAGGCAGGAAATATTTGATTTTAGCTCTGTCGTAGAAATATTGCAGATATCAATTTTTGTACGCGAAGGCACTAAATATATTAATTCGGTAAATGATCTCATTGGAAAAAAAGTGGGTGTTGTTAGCCATAATGTTGGAGAGAAAATAGCAAATAATTTAAGTGGCCTTAATACTAAAGTATACGCTCAACCTGAACATGCATTAATAGGTTTAGCCAGTGGAAACGTTGATGCTGTTATTTACCCCAAACCCATCATGTTGAAATATATTCGAAACAGTGGTTTAGAAAAAAGAATTATAGCTGTTGAAAAACCGATTAAAGAATTAAAAAGAGCGATTGCTTTTCAAAAAGGAAATATAAAACTGGAACAAAAATTAAATGCAGCAATTAAAATATTTTTACGCTCAGAAAAATATACTGAAATTTATCAAAAATGGTATGGCAAAGAAAAAGCATATTGGCATGTTGAAAAGGTAATAACCATATCGTTAGTCGTAATTGTTCTGATTATAATTATATTTATTATATGGCGATACCAATCAATAAAAAAAATAAATAACCAGTTAACCACTTTATATGAAAATTTAAAACGAGCTGAAAATGAGCGCGACAAAACATCTGAGCTTTTAAAAAAGACCGCTTCTCGTGCACCTGGTTTAGTGTATCAATATGAGGTACGCCCGGATGGTAGTGCGAGTTTTCCTTATGCCAGCGAGGCTATTAGAGATATCTACAAAGTCTCACCTGAAGTTGCCAAATATGATGTAGCTAAAGTATTTGAGGTGCTTCATCCTGATGATTATGATGAAATTGTAGCATCTATCAATAAATCTGCAGAGACATTGGAACCATGGAAACTAGAGTATCGAGTTCGCTATGACGATGGAACAGTACGGTGGCTATTAGGTAATGCACTTCCGGAAAGAACAGGAGAAGGCGGAACCTTATGGCATGGCTTTATTACAGACATCACAGAATATAAATCTATTGAGAAGTCATTAGAACAAGCTCATATGATTATTGAAGATAGCCCGGTGGTTATTTTTCAATGGGGAGCAAGTGAGGGTTGGCCAGTAGAATTTGTTTCAGAAAATGTCGAGCACTTTGGTTATACAGCAGAGGAATTACTTTCAGGGGAAATATCTTTTTCTTCAATTATTCACCCAGATGATTTAGAAAGAGTGGCTCAAGAGGTAGAAAAACATACTGCCGATATAGAAAATTCATTTCAGCAGGAATATCGTATTGTTGGTCCTGATGGACATATTTACTGGACAGATGATCGTACAATAATAGAACGCGATGAAGAAGGGAATGTAACTCACTATCACGGTACGGTTCTGGATGTAACCGAAAGAAAAAATATCGAAGAGCAACTACGACGCAGTCAAAAAATGGATGCATTGGGGCAGCTTACCGGCGGTATTGCACACGACTTTAACAATCTTCTTGGTGTGGTAATGGGCTATGCAGAATTATTAGAAGCTAATTTAGCTGAGGATCCATTATTAAAAAAATATGCGCATGAAATTAATTATGCAGGTGTGCGTGGTGCAAAATTAACAAAAAAACTTTTGTCCTTCTCAAAGAAAGAAAATTCTGAACTGGTTAACTTAAGCGTCAATAGATTACTGGCAGATGAACAACATATGTTGGAAAAGACGCTAACAGCACGTATTACTTTAATTTACGATCTGGATAATGAACTATGGCCTATCCTTATTGATGAAGGTGATTTAGAAGATGCCATTATTAATATAAGTATCAATGCAATGCATGCGATGAAAGAGGCAGGAACCTTCACGGTAAAAACTAAAAATGTAAAACTTAATTCACCAGATGCAGAGCGTTTAAAAATAAATGCTGGAGAATACATTTCAATTCAATTTTCTGACACAGGATGTGGAATAGATGAAGTAACAATAGCAAAGATATTTGATCCATTTTTTACAACAAAGGGAAAAGAAGGAACTGGTTTAGGGTTAAGTCAGGTTTATGCATTTGTTAAAAGAAGTAAAGGTGCTGTTGATATTCATTCTGTTTTAGAAAAAGGTACGGATATAAAGCTGTACTTACCACGCTGTGCGGATGTTGCGATACAAAAAGATGAAATCAAAAAAATAATTAAAAATAATAGCGATGTAAAGAAACTAACAGGCACAGAAATAATATTAATTGTAGATGATGAGAGTGCACTATTAACAATGGCAAGCGAAATACTCAGCATGAAAGGTTATAAAATTTTTACTGCTAAAAGTGGAAAAGATGCGCTTGCTATTTTAGAAAAAGAAAAAATTGATTTTCTTCTTTCTGATGTAATTATGCCGGAAATGGACGGATATCAATTAGCAATCCAGGTGCAGGAAAAACACCCTCATGTGAAAATTCAACTTGCAAGTGGCTTTAGTGATGATCGACACATTGGAGTTAAGGATTCTAGTCTGCATGAAAATCTTCTTAAAAAGCCTTACGCGGCATATGATTTATTAATTAGAATCCGAGAACTATTGGACAGTTAATTCTTACTACAGCTATCTGTGCCAGTAATGGAGAGCACACCATTTGAATCATTAAAGGGCTTCCAGCGGTGTATTTGTCTTTACTTGGATGAGATGCGCCGGAAAGTAATTCAGTAACCAGTACCACTGATCCATCTCAGTATTGGCAAGTATTTCGCCACAGGTATCTTTCAGTAGAATTATATAAGGCTAAAAAAAAGCCTCTTTAAAAATAAAGAGGCTTTTTTGTAATGTGTTGCAGCATTTATGCTGCTTCACCAATGACATTTCTTAACTTCTTAATGGCATTATTTTCAAGCTGTCGAATACGTTCTGCAGAAATACTATACTTGTCAGCCAATTGATGTAATGTTGCTTTCTTATCAGACAACCAACGTTGCTGCAGAATATCGCGGCTTCTGTCATCTAAATCTTTCAACGCAGTATATAACAGTGTTTCCTGATTTTCAGTCCAGTCAGATTGTTCGACTAAACGAGCAGGCTCAAGGCTGGTATCTTCCAGGTAGTTTGCTGGAGCAGGTGAAATGTTTTCATCATTATCATCCGGGCCATCAAAACCGATATCCATACCACTTAAACGTTTTTCCATTTCTAAAACATCGGTGCGTTTCACGCCCAGATCTTCAGCAACAGAACCCACTTCGGCGTCGCTAAACCAACCAAGTTGTTTTTTCTTGCTGCGTAAGTTAAAAAATAATTTACGTTGTGCTTTAGTGGTGGCAACTTTAACGATACGCCAGTTGCGCAAAATGAACTCATGAATTTCTGCACGAATCCAGTAAACAGCAAATGATATTAAGCGCACGCCTACAGTCGGATCGAAGCGTTTAACGGCTTTCATCAAGCCAATATTGCCCTCCTGAACCAGGTCAGCCAGCGCTAAACCGTAACCGCTGTAACTACGTGCCACGTGGGCAACAAAACGAAGGTGTGATAAAACTAATTTTTGAGCCGCTTCAAGATCGCCATGATCTTGTAACTGTACTGCGAGCTCACGCTCTTCTTCAGCAGACAGAATAGGAATATTTCGCGCAGCCGCTAAGTAAGACTCCAGGCTACCTGAAGGTACTGCAAACTGTAATTGAAGGCTCTTGCTCATGATTAACCCCTTGGTTTTTTATCAATGAATATTAGCACTAACCAATATTAGCACTCACAGCCTTTGAGTGCCAATACTTGAATAAGTTCAAATTGTTAAAAGTTGTAAACTATTGATTTTATTGGAGTAAATATTTATTTTGTAGGGGTATTACACTTAACTTTCATGCAATGGGGATAGTTTAATGCCATCTGATAGGTTAATGGAGACACGATTTCGGCCTGTTTCCTTGGAGTGATAGAGTGCTTTATCCGCCAGAGCCAGGATCTGAGTCAGGTTGCTTTCCGGGTGATCTTGTATACTGGCAAGACCAATACTTATTGTCAGTTCGACACCCGCTGGTTTGAGTTTTTCGATTTCCCTGCGTAAGGTTTCCGCTTTTTGCAGGGCTTCTTCGGGCGTTTTATTTAATATGAGCACGGAAAATTCTTCGCCACCAAAGCGCACTACCATGTCGGTAGGGAAGGATCGGTTTAATTTGCTACCCAGTTCAGCTAACACATGGTCACCGGTAATATGGCCAAGGGTATCGTTGATATTTTTAAAGAAATCGATATCAATCAGCATGGCCCACACAGGTTGATAAGCACTATTTTGTATAAATTCTTCACCATTATCGACCAGGTAGCGTTTACTGCGAACACCGGTGAGACTGTCTGTTGAAGCAATCCAGCGCATGCTTTCAGCTTGTTGTTTCAAAGCTTCAAATTGGTGACGTATTAATAACAGCAGGCGAATTCTCGCCATGATGACTTCTTCCAGAATCGGTTTAGTCACAAAGTCGTTGCCGCCAGCATGGAATACCTCAACTTGTGTTTTTTGGTCTTCATTGCCGGTGATTACCAATACAGGTAATTCCTGTTGTGAATAGTGAAAGCGGGTTCGAATAGCATAGAGTAAATCGCCCCCGGTGAGCTCGCCCTTGAGATAAAAATCAGTAATAACAAGATCAAAGGGATCGCTGGCTTTTTCTTCAGAATGTTGTTTTTCCAGCAAACTCATTGCCTGTTCAGCCGATTCGGTGTGAGTCACTTTTAAGCCATGTTTTTCTAAAATTTTACAAATGACAGCGGCAGCTGTTTTACTGTCTTCAATAAACAATACATGACCAACCAGGCTGGCATTTCGCTGTAGAAAAGATTTTATGAAGTCACCAAAAGCTTTATAGCCGTTCGACTTATCAAAATAATCTGTTACACCGGCTTTGAAGCCTTCTTGTAATAAGCGTTCATCGGCATCACCGGAGACAACAATGATCGGAGTATATTTTTGCTTCTTTGAAGCCCGGACATCACGACATAACGCCATGCCATCCATATCCGGCAGCATAAGCGCCATGGTAATGAGATCGTAGTTATTTTTTTGCAGTTTCTGAAGAGCTTCTTTACCCGTTTTACAGGTATCAACCCCAATCCCGTTAATCTCAGCATGCAGTATGCGTGACAGAATCTGGCGAGAGACTGTTGAGCCATCGACAATGAGAATACGGATTGTTTTTTCAGTCATGCTTTTTCAATTCTTTTAAAATAATCATTACGAGTAAGCCGTGAGCTAAAGTTTAGTCTATTTATGGCTTTTAGTTTAACAATAAATAGTGAGTGGCTATAAAAATTATTGTGGTTCAATTTCACGTAAATGACGTCCAACAGCAAACCAGGAACCGATCAAACCTAAAATAATGCTGATACCAAGCAGAGACATTGTGGTTAAAAAAGACATGCCAGTTAGTTCAAACTGGTTTTGATATAGCATGGTTAATTTTTCAATGGGGGCACTAATGCTGAGCATGGTAAAGCTGACCAGCATCCATGCAATAACGCCGCCAAATAGCCCGTACCAAAAACCGGTATAGAGAAAGGGTCGGCGAATAAAGGCATCCGTTCCACCGATGAGTTTCATAACGACAATCTCTTTGCGTCTATTTTGAATCGCTAAACGAATGGTATTACCAACTACAAGCAAAACAGCTAAGGCAAGTAAAATACCAAGAATAAGTACACCACGTTCGACAATGTTCATAATTGCGTAGAGTCGTCGTACCCATTGCATATCAAGCTGGGCTTTATCGGTTTGCTTAAGGTTACGAAGTTTAGACAGTAACTTTTGTGTTGCCTGTTCATTTGTCTGCGATAACTTCGGTTTAACAATTAAAACGGATGGTAATGGATTGGTATTTAATGCTTTTAAAGCATCACCAAAACCAGAGAGAGCCTGAAATTCTTTTAGTGCGCGTTCGCGACTTATGTAATGTACCGAAATGACATCAGGCCAGCGTTGAATATCAGATTGTATTTTTTGTGCCTGAGAAGCGCTAATTTTCTTTTTAAGAAAAACAGAAATTTGTGCCGTGCTTTCCCAGCCACCGCTAAGTTGTTGCGCATTTTTTAATAAGGTATGCAGCCCCATGGGTAAGGCTAATGCAATGCCGATAACCATACAGGTCATTAAGGTTGAAATAGGCACACGGCTAAGTTGGCCAAGGCTGTAAAAAAATACTTGTACGTGGCGCAGGAAATAAGAGTGCAATAAAGTGATGAAACCGGGGCGGTTTAGTGTATCCCGTTTTCTTTTATTACTATTCATGATGACGTTGGTTGAGAATCAGTAATAAGCTTGCCGTCTTTCAGCGTTAGCGTGCGATAAGGGAGCTGAGAAATTAATGCAATGTCATGTGTTGCTACCAAAACAGTGACACCGACATCACTAAAATCCTGAAATAAATTCATAATCTCAGCAGAAAGTTCAGGGTCTAAATTACCGGTAGGTTCATCAGCAAGAATAAGAGGTGGTTTGTTAACAACGGCGCGGGCAATACCGACACGTTGCTGTTCACCACCCGATAAAGTGATGGGATATTTTTTTTCTTTGCCGAGTAAACCAACCTTGTCGAGTGCCGCGCGAACACGTTTACCAATATCTTTATGGGAAAACCCGGCAATAATTAAAGGCAGCGCAACATTATCGTAAACGGTGCGATCAAAAAGGAGTTGGTGATCCTGAAAAATAATACCGATATTACGACGAAAATAGGGGATACGACGGCGCGAGACTTTTGCCAGGTTCTGGTTATTAACAATAACCTGGCCACGGCTCGAACGTTCTAATAACGCGATGAGTTTAAGCAAAGAACTTTTACCTGCGCCAGAGTGGCCTGTTAAAAAAGCCATTTCCCCCGGCGCCATGTGAAAACTCACATTTTGCAGCGCATCAAAGCCGCTGCTATAGCGTTTACTGGCATTAACGAAACGAATCATAGGTCTGTTTATTTAATTATTATTAGACCCTATTTTTACCATAGGCAGAGCAAAGAACACAGTGCATAAGTCAAATAAAAAACCTTTTCAACGCAAAGGCGCAGAGAACGCGAAGGTACGCAAAGTTTTTATTTGAAAATGTGAACATAGCCTGCATAAAGTACAACAGAATCCGGGATGATTCGATAAGACTATTTTTTAAAACCCTTTATTCATCAAGATAGCTCACTATTTAAACTGAAGTAATCTTTGCGATCCTTCGCGTTCTCTGCGCCTTTGCGTTGAGATCTTGTAATAAATTCAGTCGTTTTTATCAAACAAGGCATCAACAAAATCCTTGGCTTGAAAAACGCGCAAATCATCAATAGCTTCACCAACACCGATAAAGCGTATAGGTAATCCCAATTTATGGGCAATGGCAAAAATAACGCCACCTTTTGCCGTGCCATCGAGTTTAGTGAGACTTATTCCGGTAAGTTGCATTGATTTGTGAAATTGTTCTGCTTGATTTAGCGCATTTTGACCGGTGCCCGCATCAAGTACCAGCATGACTTCATGTGGTGCGGCGGCATCAATTTTAGACATGACCCGTTTTACTTTTTTCAGCTCTTCCATCAGGTTGGTTTGGGTATGTAAACGCCCTGCGGTATCGGCAATGAGAACATCTATATTTTTTGAGCGGGCAGATTCCAGGGCATCGTAAATTACAGAAGCACTATCGGCACCGTTTTGTTGCGCTATGACAGGAATATCATTACGTTCTCCCCAAACCTGCAATTGCTCAACTGCAGCGGCACGAAAGGTATCACCTGCCGCTAACATGACCGATTTGCCTTCATTTTGTAGTCGCTTGGCCATTTTACCAATAGTGGTTGTTTTACCAGCACCATTAATACCTACAACAAGAATAACAAAGGGAGAGTCCTGCTTTGGAATAACAAGAGGGTGCTCTGACGGAGCAAGAATGGCTTGCATTTCGTCATGTAAGGCCGCAAATAATGCCTGAGGATCTTTTAGCTCATTGCGTGAGACTTTTTGTAGTAAATTCTGGCTAATACGGGTTGTTGCTTCCATACCCAGATCAGCGGTGATCAGGAGATCTTCGATTTGCTCCATTAAATCATCATCGATGGTTTTTGCACCAAGCACGACATTGGCTAAACCATCGGTTAAACCATGACGGGTACGACTTAATCCTTGTTTAAGTCGGGAAAAGAGGCCGCCAGCTTGATCAGGAGATTGATTCTGATCCCTGGAGGTATCTTTAGATACTTCTTCAGATTGAGATTTTTTTGTTTTTTCTGATTTTCGGAAACTAAACATTGATCTGCAGGTCGTAGAAATTGCTATGAAATAGGTTAAATAAAAAGTTATTCTAGCATTTACTGCTCGCCCCGTCATTGCGAGGGAATGATAATGACTGCGGCAATCTCATAATGGACTCTCTGAGTTTGAGATTGCCACGTCAGCATTGAAAAACTAACGTTTTCCAATACTTCCTCGCAATGACGAGGTAAATTTAAGCATATGTAATAAGGAAAAGATTGAATGAGAATACGGTTATTGGGTTTTGTGACGTTATATTTGGCCAGTGCGATGGCTAGTTGGGCTACGGCTGCATCAGAAGTACATGAATTCAAAATGGCGAACGGGATGAAAGTCCTGGTAAAAGAAGATCATCGTGCGCCAATTGTTGTTTCCCAGGTTTGGTACAAAGTGGGCTCCAGTTATGAGCACAGTGGTATCACGGGTGTCTCGCATGTTTTAGAACACATGATGTTTAAAGGCACAAAGAAATATCCTACTGGAGAATTTTCTCGCATCATTGCTGAAAATGGCGGACGCGAAAATGCGTTTACCGGTAAAGACTTTACTGCCTATTTCCAGCAGCTAGAAAAAAGTCGTTTAAAGGTCAGCTTTGAAATGGAAGCGGATCGTATGCGCAACTTAACTTTACCGGAAAAAGAATTTAAAAAAGAGTTAGCCGTTGTGATGGAAGAGCGTCGTATGCGCACAGAAGATAAAGCGACCGCCTTAACCTCAGAACAATTTTATGCCACGGCTTATACCAACAATCCTTATCATCAGCCAATCATTGGCTGGATGAATGATTTAGAAAATTTACAAGTAGGCGATTTAAGAAGTTGGTATGAAAAATTTTATGCACCAAATAATGCAACATTAGTCGTTGTTGGTGATGTGAATGCCAGAGAAGTATTTGAACTGGCAAAAAAATATTTTGCAGAGCTTAAACCGTCAACTATTGCATCAACAAAACCTCGCCTGGATGCAGAGCAAAAAGGTGAACGCCGTATAACCGTTAAAGCACCGGCTCGTTTACCGTACATGTTAATGGGCTATAAAGTACCTTCCTATAAAACGGCAAAAGAAGACTGGGAACCCTATGCTCTGGATGTTTTAGCTTATGTGTTAAGTGGTGGTAGCAGTTCACGTTTTTCAAAGTCATTAGTGCGTAAACAACAAATCGCGGTTAGTGCCGATACCGGTTACGGTATATTTTCACGCCTGGATGAAATGTTCTTAATTGATGGAACACCTGCCGCAGGTTATAGCGTTAAACAGCTTGAAGCGGCGATCAATAAAGAAATTGATAAAGTGAAAACTGAATTAGTGAGCGACATAGAACTTGAACGTATTAAAGCGCAAACGATTGCAGAAAAAGTCTATGAAAAAGATTCTGTTTTTTATCAGGCAATGCAAATAGGCATGTTAGAAACGGTTGGCCTGGACTGGAAGCTAAATGAAATTTATACGAAACGTATTCGTCAGGTTACCGCAGAACAAATAAGAGCTGTGGCAAAAAAATACCTTGTTAAAGATACCTTGACTGTTGCGGTATTAGACCCTCAGCCATTAACTGCAAAAAAACGCCGTTCTGTTCCAGCTGGCCGTCATTAATTTTAATAACACTGCGTATTAAAAAATCATAAAGAGTATAAGAATGTTAGTAATCAATAAAAAAATATTATCGGTATTTGCACTTGTTGTGATATCTGTTTTTACCTTATCGTCTTGCGATAAAAAAGAAGTAGTATCAGCAAATAATAAAACAGTAGATATTAAAGAATGGAGAACGAGTAATGGTGTGAGAGTTTTATATGTTTATGCGCCAGAGTTACCCATGATTGATATTAAAGCTGTTTTTGATGCTGGCGGTATTCATAACGGTAATAAACCAGGTTTAGCCAGCTTAACCAGTAGTTTAATGAGCCATGGTGCCTTATTAGGTGAAAAAATATTAACAGTTGATGATATCTCTGAACGATTTGACAGTGTTGGCGCACGCTTTGGTTCAAGTGCGTCTAAAGACAATGCTGAAATCAGTTTAAGATCGTTAACGGATGAAAAGTGGTTAGCTAAATCAATACTCACCATGCAAGCAATTATTAATGCACCTACCTTTGATAAAAAAGAACTTGAACGTGTACGTAAACAACGCTTAATCAGCTTCGAAAGTCGTAAACAGTCGCCAGGCACAATTGCCAGCGAAACTTTTTATAAAGGGCTATATAAAGATCATCCTTATGCTGTACCAGGTATTGGAACAGAGGAAAGTGTCAAGCTTTTAAGTCGTAGCGACTTAATGACGTTTTATGAAAAATATTACGTAGCGAAAAATGCATTAGTGACGATTGTGGGTGCTGTTGATAGAAAAAAAGCAGAATTTTTAGCAGAACAAATTATTGGACAATTACCAGCAGGAGAAGCCGCTCCGAAATTAATTGCAGTGCAAGATCTGCAAGTCGCTTCTACAATGCATCATGAATTCCCCTCTTCTCAAACACATATCACGATGGGACAACCTGGTATACATCGTAAAGATAAAGATTACTTTACCTTGTATGTGGCAAATCATATTTTAGGTGGTAGTGGTTTTGGCTCAAGGATAATGAAAGAAATTCGCGAGAAGCGTGGTTTGGCATACAGTAGTTACAGTTATTTTGTCCCAATGATGCGACGAGGTCCCTTCACCATAGGTATGCAGACAAGCAATAACCAAACAGATGAAGCGTTGAAAGTTTTAAAAGAAACATTAAACAACTATATTGAAAACGGTCCAACCGAAAAAGAACTATTACATGCCAAGAAAAATATTACCGGTGGCTTTCCGTTAAGGATAGATAGTAACAGTGATATTTCGGGTTACTTATCGATGATCGGCTTTTATAAATTACCCTTGAGCTACTTAAAAGATTTTAACTCGCATATTGAAGCAATAACGTTGGCACAGATTAAAGAAACATTAAAGCGTCGTATCAATCCAGATAAGATGTTCATCGTTACCGTGGGAACAAAAGAGTAGTTAAATTTAAAAATAATGGCTAAAGGTTCTAATCAACTTCGAATTATTGGTGGTGAATGGCGAGGTCGTAAACTTCGTTTTCCAGATGCACCAAATCTAAGGCCAACACCGGATCGTGTTCGTGAAACAGTGTTTAACTGGTTAGCATCAATGATTCAGGGTGCACGTTGTCTTGATTTGTTTGCTGGTAGTGGCGCACTTGGGTTAGAAGCTTTATCACGTGGCGCCGCTTTTACTACCTTTGTCGACAGCCATAAAAAAGTGACGCAAGCACTAATAGGTCATTTAGATTTATTAAAGGCCAATGAACATGCGGAAGTAATACAAATAGATAGTATTAAGTTTTTAAAAAATACTGCACAACCGTATGATTTAGTATTTCTTGATCCTCCATACCATTTAGATTTTATGCAAAAGGTCATACCACTATTAGAATCGAATGGTTGGCTTGCAGACAACGCAATGCTGTATCTGGAAATAGAAAAACGCCAGTCATTACCTGATTTACCAGAAAATTGGCAGCAACTTAAAGATAAAACAGCGGGTGAGGTGAGTTACTTTTTATTTCAGCGTAATTAAAGTGTAGGTCGGCTCTCGCCGTGCCCAACTGATTGATATTAAATAAGAGGGTATCAGGCCGACGCTGCGGTAGACTCAATGAATTAATACAACTCTATATCAACACCTCATATTTTTGTAGGTCAGATTTCAATCTGACGTGATGCCATGACATGTCCACTTAAGCCAGAATTTGCATATCATACAAGATACACAACATTATTTGTGTATCGAAATCACTGATAATAGATACACAAAATAGTGAAACCTTAAAACAGATTATGAGTTTGTATGATGTAACTAAAACACAAATCAGTAGACTCACTCGTTCACCTAATTCTGCACAGTTGGTAGATGCTTTATTTGATAAACCGATTTTTACCACAGCTGATATTGCGAAGCGGGCAAACATGCCAAAGCCTACTTTGCATAAATTAATTAATGCCTTGCTTGAAGAAGGGGGACTGGATACGGTACGAGAAGCCGCAGGTAGACGACCTGCAATTTTAACTTTCGCTGAATTATTAAATACACTTGAACATAGGCAGTTAGTTTAAAAGGAACTGTCATTGCGAGCAAAGCGTGGCAATCTAAAAAATATACATATTTTATAAATTAAAGAATAAAAAATTATGCCCACACTTGATCGGAGAGGAAAACAAGTGGTCGTTAAACATCATAAAGATGTGCCGTATCGGTTATTAGAACCTGTAGCAGAATTATCACATGGTGATCACGATAACGGCAATCTAATTGCGCAAGGCGATAACCTGCATGCACTTGAAGCTTTATTGCCGTGAGATGCTGGTAATGTGAAATGTATTTATATTGATACACCTTATAATACAAAAGATGCAGATAAATGGGACACGCCTAAGGTAAAAGAGAAGACAGAATGTTGGGTCAACTTTGGGCTAAAATGAGCAAAGAGAAATGTAAATTTATCATAGTGAAAAATCGAGGTTGGGCTTTACTCGATAGCTGTTTGTAAATTATAGATAATTGAGTTAAATATAACTACAATTGTTAGTTAAGCTAAATAAAAAAACAGGTATATGCATATGAAACTATTATTACAAAGTGTATTCGTTTTAGCATCTCTGTCTTTTTTACAGGGTTGCGATCAATCCAAGGTAGCCGAAAAAAAGGTTTCTACAGATGTGGCAGCCAAAGCGCCGGCTCTTGTAGGTGAAGCCTTATATAATAGCGATAAAGCACCCAACTCGCAGCTTTATGATTTACCAAAAAAAGTTGTTGATGGGGTCTGGTCGGCCATTGGTGCAACGTCTCCCGGCACCTATGCTAACTCAGGGCACAATAATAATCTTAGTTTCGTAATTACTTCGGAAGGTGTGCTGGTTGTTAATGCTGGTGCAAATTATTTACTGGCTAAAGCATTACATGAGGAAATTAAAAAAATAACCGATCAACCGGTAAAATATGTTGTGCTGGAAAATGGTCAGGGTCATGCAATGCTGGGCTCGAATTACTGGCAAGAACAAGGTGTCACAGTTATTGCACATGAAGATGCTGCACATGAAATTAAGGAAAACGCTTTTGCTATTTTAGATGTTATGAAAAAAAGGCAAAAAGAAAAAGGGGCAGGCACGGTTGTTAAAATGCCGAATGAAACCTTTAAAGATAAAAAAATTATCGAAATGGGTGGTGTAAGAATTGAACTACTTATGCTTGGTCCATCTCATAGCCCCGGTGATATTCTTGTTTGGTTACCGCAAAAATCGCTGGTTATTTCTGGTGACATGGCTTTTCATCAACGCATGTTGCCTTTATTCGAAAACACGGATACCGCGGCCTGGATTAACACCTGGGAAAAATTCGCCTCCTTGAAGGCAAATCATGTTATTCCCGGGCATGGTGAAGCAACGAACATGGCCGAGGTGACACGTTATACCGTTGACTACCTTGTTTACCTGCGCAAAAAAATTGCTGACTTACTCGAAAATGGTGGTGGCCTGGATGATGCTTATAATATTGATCAATCTGCCTATATGCATTTACCAACGTCTGAATTTTTAGCCAGACGAAATGCAGGACAGGTTTTTACCCAGATGGAATTTGAGTAAAGCATAAAAGTATAAGGTATTTGTCGTTCTCTTTTTTCAACAATGCTTTAAAATAGCATGCATTGAATATGTTTAAAATACGCAGGCTGGAAGGTTCTCCATAATGAATATAACCGCAGTTTACCCCGGTACGTTTGATCCCATTACGAATGGACACAGTGATCTTGTTCAGCGTGCATCCCGTATTTTTGATCGCGTTATTCTGGCGGTTGCCAAGGGTGGGCAAAATGGCTGCAAGGACGCCGTTTTTAGTGCAGATGAGCGGGTCTCATTGGCTAAAGAGGTCTTGGCGGGTATAGATAATGTTGACGTTATTCAGTTTGATGGCCTATTGGTGGATTTTGTGCAAAAACAGAATGCCCAGGTAATTTTGCGTGGTTTACGTGCGGTTTCAGATTTTGAGTATGAATTCCAGCTTGCAAGTATGAATCGTCATCTGAATGAGAAAATTGAGACCCTGTTTTTGACCCCGGCTGAGCAATATAGCTATATTTCATCCAGTTTAGTGCGTGAAATTGCCAGCTTAGGCGGAGATGTCTCACCTTTTGTGCATGCGAAAGTCGTTACTGCATTAAATAACAGAATACGCTAATATACGCGACTTAATTTAAGTTGCTTCTAAAACCATAGCCTATAGCGGAGTTTTCCATGTCTCTCCTGATTAATGATGAATGTATAAATTGTGACGTTTGTGAGCCTGAGTGCCCAAATTCTGCCATCACTCAAGGTGATGAGATTTATGAGATTGACCCTAATTTATGTACAGAGTGTGTCGGTCATTTTGATGAGCCGCAATGTATAGAAGTTTGCCCGGTAGATTGCATTTTGGATGATCCTGATAATGAAGAATCAAAAGAAACACTTCAGCTTAAATATGAGAAGCTTGTAGCAGATTAAATATTAAAGCCTCGTTAAGAGGCTTTTTTTATGGATAATTCCCACCACTGAGGACACGGAGGTTTAATTGCATTAATATTTTTTGGAAGCCTGCTATGCTTAGATTTATAGTTTTACTTTTTATTTTTTCAGGATCTTTATTTGCCTCGACAGAAAATAAACCCTCTCAAGCTGCGATTGCCTCGGCACATCCTGTTGCCACTCAAGCAGGTTTTGAAATATTAGAAAAAGGTGGCAATGCCTTTGATGCTGCTGTTGCGGTAAGCGCAACCCTGGCTGTTGTTGAACCCTATAGTTCAGGGATTGGTGGTGGTGGTTTTTGGTTGTTGTATGATAATAAAAAAAATAAAGATATTATGATTGATGGGCGTGAAACCGCACCATTAAAAGCAACGCGTAATATGTATTTAGATAAAAGTGGAAATGTTATCCCTGGTTTATCAGTTGATGGAGCATTAGCCGCGGGCATACCGGGTGAGCCTGCTGCATTGGTTCATATAGCAAAAAATTATGGTCGTTTACCCTTAAAAGAAACCTTAGCACCGGCTATTCGTGCTGCGACAAAAGGTTTTGTTGTCACTGAACATTACCGTCGTATGGCTGGTTTTCGTTTAAAAGCATTGCAACTTTCAGAAAAGGCAAAAGACGCAGCAAAAATATTTTTAAAAAATAACCAGGTACCACCTTTAGGTTATGTTATTAAACAACCTGATTTAGCGAAAACGTTAAAAGCCATGGCGAAGCATGGGCATAAAGGTTTTTATGCAGGCAAGATAGCTAAAAAACTGGTAGCAAGTAATAACAAAGCGGGAGGTATCTGGAGCCTAAAAGATTTAAAAGAATATAAAGTAAAAGAACGCCAACCTATTGTTAGTGAATATCAGGGTTATCGCTTAACGTCTGTTGCACCGCCTTCATCGGGTGGTATCGCATTAGCTGAAATGCTAAATATTTTATCTTTCTATAATATTGAACAATTATCAGAATCTAATCGTATACATGTCATTGTCGAAGCGATGCGCCGTACTTATCGTGACCGTGCAGAATATTTGGGTGACTCAGATTATGTCAAAGTGCCGCTTAAAAAATTGATTAGTAAAGACTATGCAAACTCATTAAAACAAAAAATTGATTTTGAAAAAGCCACGCCAAGCAGTAATTTAAAAGGAGTTGCTGATACCTCTGGTGGTAATCACACAACGCACTTTTCAATTTTAGATAAACAAGGTCATCGAGTTGCTGCGACACTCTCAGTTAATTATCCCTTTGGTTCAGGTTTTGTTGCAGAAGGTACAGGCGTATTACTTAATGATGAAATGGATGACTTCTCAGCAAAACCCGGTGTGCCAAATGTTTATGGTTTGGTGGGTGCAGAAGCGAATGCAATCGAACCCGGTAAACGTATGTTATCCAGTATGAGCCCAACCTTTATTGAAAGTGAAGATAAACTTGCTGTAATAGGTACGCCAGGTGGAAGTCGAATTATTACTATGGTTTTGCATGGTATTTTGGCAACTATTGAAGGTAAGACGGCATCACAGGTTGTTAATTTACCGCGTTATCATCACCAGTATTTACCGGATGTCATTCAATACGAACCAGGTACATTCCCCGCTAAGCTTTTAATTACACTGGAACAGTTAGGGCATAAATTAAAACCCTTAGAAAATAGCTTTGGTAATATGCAAATCGTTATTTGGGATAAAAAAGAAAATAAAGTGACAGCAGCAAGCGATAAACGAGGCGAGGGTGTAGCAACGGTTAAATAGGCATTTACATAAACAACCTGAGCCGTGTATAAGAAATGCACATAATTCCCGAGTTCCCAGGGTTATTAATAACAGGGATATTTTGAAAAAAGCAATGTAGCCCGGATGCAGCGAAGCGAAATCCGGGAGAGAGTTTAAGCCAGTTTTCCCGGATTACATTACATTTCATCCGGGCTACCCGTTAACATATTTTTCTTATATGAAGCTGAGGTTAAATAGCGCCGTTTGTTGTTATATATTCGCTGCATAAGTGAAATGAAAATATGTGAATGTCTGCTCCTTATTAGCTGGTGTAATATGCACTTCGTTTCTTTCCTCTAGCAACTCAAAATCTTTTCCTAATTCGGCAATTAACTTTTCAGAATCATATTGCACAATGTCCAGGCCACTACATTTTTCAGGGCCGCCGATGACAAACGCCGCAATAATGAGATGGCCATTTGGTTTTAGAGCATGTTTTAATGCTTTCACATAACTTTCTCTATCAGATTTTTCGGTTAGAAAATGAAAAACAGCACGATCATGCCAAAGAGAAAACTGATGTGGTGCATTAAATTGAGTAATATCAGCTTCAAGCCATTCAATATTTTTCGCTGAATCACCGAGTCTCTCCCTGGCACTAGCAAGAGCATTTTCTGAAATATCTAACACGGTTAAATTTGAAAAGCCTTCTTTGTATAGATAATCCACCAGCACAGATGCACCACCACCAACATCAATAATTGCATCATCACTTTTAACCTTAGCACTGTGAAAAAGTTCCAGTGATAGCGTTGGTTCCTTTTGGTACCAGCTCACATCCAGGGAAGACTTATCTTTGTATACATTTTGCCAGTGTGTTTTTCGGTCAAACATA
>JAUVEN010000010.1 GCA_030594815.1 Gammaproteobacteria bacterium | reverse complement strand
GACTCATCAAAATAGTTCCCAATAATTTGTAAACCCACCGGCATTTTATTTGAGAAGCCACATGGCACTGACATACCGGGTAAACCTGCGAGGTTTGTGGCGATGGTATAAATATCGGATAAATACATTGATACAGGATCGTCTGATTTTTCACCGGCTTTAAAAGCCACTTCAGGTGAAGTTGGCCCCATAATGACATCCACTTTTTCAAAAGCATCTCTAAAGTCATTACTGATCAAGCGACGAATTTTTTGCGCTTTTAAATAGTAAGCATCGTAATAACCCGCTGATAATGCATAGGTGCCAATCATAATGCGACGTTTTACTTCTGCTCCAAAAGCTTCTCCGCGACTACGTTTATACATGTCTTCTAAATCTTTTGGATCATCACAGCGGTAACCAAAACGCACACCATCAAAACGAGAAAGATTTGATGAACACTCAGCAGGGGCAATCACGTAATAAGCAGGAACAGATAAATGTGAATTCGGTAAACTGATATCAACAATCTCCGCACCCATTTTTTTGTATTCGGCAATTGCTTCTTCTACAACTTTAGCAACGTCCGCATTTAAACCTTCACCAAAATATTCTTTTGGTAAACCAATTTTTAAACCCTTTAAATCCTGGTTTAAGTTTGCGCTGTAATCCGGAACATCTTTTTCAACACTGGTGGAATCTTTATCATCAAAGCCTGACATGACATTTAACATTAACGCAGAGTCTTCTGCTGTCTGCGTAAACGTACCGGCTTGATCCAAACTCGAAGCAAAGGCGATCATACCGTAACGCGAAACACGACCATAGGTTGGTTTTAAACCTGTGAGTCCACAAAGAGCGGCGGGTTGACGAATAGAGCCCCCCGTATCTGTTCCCGTTGAAGCCGGTGCTAAACGTGCAGCCACTGCTGCAGCTGATCCACCTGACGAACCACCGGGAACCGTTTCAGTATTCCATGGATTTTTCACACCACCATAAAAACTGGTTTCATTTGATGAACCCATGGCAAATTCATCCATGTTGGTTTTTCCTAACATGACGGAACCTGCCTGATTAAACTTTTCAATCACCGTTGCATCATAAGGCGCGATGAAGTTATCTAACATTTTTGAACCACAAGTAGTTTTAATGCCGTTAGTACAAAAAATATCTTTTTGCGCAAAAGGAATACCGGTCAATGCGGTCGCATGACCTTTAGCAATAATCTCATCTGCCGCACGTGCTTGAGCCAAGGCATGATCTTCACTCACGGTAATGAAACTGTTTAATTCAGAATCATATTTTTTGATTCGTTGCAGGAAGCTCTTAGTGAGTTCTTCACTGGAAAAATCGCCTTTTTTTAGCCCCTTGGCTAATTCGGCAATGGTTTTACTGTGCATGTTGTTACTCTTTCAATTTCTATGGAATGCTTTAGGTTTGTTCCCCCCTCCCTCAGGGAGGGAGTTAGGGGGAGGGGATTTGTTATATCACCCCACCCTAACCCTCACCTTAAAAGGGAGGGAACAAAACATCTTAATTTTAAATTGCTTTTACTCGATAACCTGCGGTACAAGATATAAACCATTCTCCACTGCAGGTGCGATTTTTTGAAAATGCTCACGTTGATTTTCTTCTGTCACAACATCTTCTCGTAGGCGCTGATAAGCATCATGCGGATGTGCCATCGGAGCAACATTTTCGGTATCAACCGCATCCATTTGCTCAACCAATTCTAAAATACTTGAGAGACTTGCGGCATAGCCAGGAATATCATCTTCGGCAATAGCCAGTCTTGCCAAGTGGGCAATTTTTTCAACGTCAGTTTTATCCAGTGACATAGGATTTTAGCTCCAATATTACTTTTTAATCATTTTTAATCAAAAATACCCTGTGATGGGTTCGGCAAATTCTACCAGTTATACTAGCTGGCTGCTTGCTCATTTGGCTCTTATTAATTAAAGTAGCAACCTGATTTTCTCTTTTAATAACTATAAGAACCAATAATTATGTTTTCACGACTTCGGGGACTTTTTTCAAACGATATTTCTATCGATCTTGGTACCGCAAACACCTTAATTTACGTTAAAGGTAAAGGAATTGTGCTTAACGAACCTTCTGTAGTTGCTATTCGTCAGGAACGTGGTCCAGGTGGACCAAAAAGCATAGCGGCTGTCGGAACAGAAGCAAAACGCATGTTAGGCCGTACTCCGGGCAATATTGTGGCCATTCGCCCGATGAAAGATGGCGTTATTGCAGATTTCACCGTAACTGAAAAAATGCTGCAGCATTTCATTCGTAAAGTGCATGAAGATGAAAGCCGCTTTTTCCGCCCTAGCCCTCGTGTTCTCATTTGTGTGCCGTGTGGTTCAACCCAGGTGGAGCGTCGTGCCATTCGTGAATCAGCCAATGGCGCTGGTGCTCGCGAAGTTTATTTAATTGAAGAACCAATGGCGGCGGCAATTGGTGCAAAAATGCCCATCGCTGAGGCCAGCGGTTCAATGGTTCTGGATATTGGTGGTGGTACTACCGAAGTTGCCGTTATCTCATTAAACGGTATTGTTTACTCAGCCTCTGTACGTATTGGTGGTGATCGTTTTGATGAAGCCATTGTCAATTATGTGCGCCGTAACTACGGAAGTCTGATTGGCGAACAATCTGCTGAACGCATTAAAAAAGAAATTGGCACGGCTTACCCCGGTAATGAAGTTCGCGAAATGGAAGTCCGTGGCCGTAACCTGGCAGAAGGTGTTCCAAGAAGTTTCACCTTAAACAGCAACGAAATTCTTGAAGCGCTGCAAGAACCCTTAAGCGGCATTGTTAGCGCGGTTAAAACTGCTTTAGAACAAACGCCTCCCGAATTAGCTTCGGATATTGCCGAGCGCGGCATGGTACTTACGGGCGGCGGAGCATTACTGCACGACCTTGACCGTTTAATTATGGAAGAAACCGGGTTACCCGTCATTATTGCTGATGATCCTCTGACCTGTGTTGCTCACGGTGGTGGCATCGCGTTAGAAATGATTGATGAGCACGGTGGTGACTTATTCAGCCTTGAATAAAGCCTGTTCACACTCCTCGAATTTTCGAGGAGTGTACAATAAAAAATCAGAATTAAAATTTAGAATAACCCAAATTATCCTCATTATAAAAATACCGAAGCCAGAGGAATAACTCATTAAACTTTTATTCATCCAGGGCCCTTCTTTAGGTAATCGTCTGATTCTTTTAGTGCTATTGTCAATTACCTTAATGACGCTGGATCACCGTACTAACTACGTAAACAGTATTCGTTCCAGCATTGCCGTTTTAGTTTATCCATTTCAGTACCTGGTTAATTTTCCTGCCAATGTGGGTGACTGGGCTTCTGAAAGTTTTACCAGCCGTAAAACATTGCAAGAAGATAACTCTACGTTACGTACACAAAAACTGATTTTAACGACACAATTACAAAAATTAAATTTTATTGAATCTGAAAATATTCGTTTAAGAAATTTACTTGAATCATCAAAGCGTGTGGGTGAACGTATCTTGATTGCTGAATTGCTTTCAGTTGATATGGATCCATATAAACAACAGGTTACTATTAATAAGGGTTCAGCATCTGGCGATGATATTTATACCGGACAACCCTTTGTTGATGCAAAAGGGGTTATGGGTAAGCTCGTGCACATATCCCCGCTTTCAAGCACGGCTTTATTAATCACCGATCCAAGCCATATTTTACCCATTCAGGTAAATCGAAATGGCCTGCGCGCTATAGCTAAAGGCACCGGCAGCCAAACACGTTTAGAAATTCCAAACTTACCGAATAATGCTGACATTAAGGTAGGCGATTTACTTGTCACATCGGGATTAGGTTGTATTTTCCCTGTAGGTTACCCTGCCGCCATTGTCGTCGAAATCAATATCGACCCCAGCTTGCCGTTCGCAGAAGTGCTTGCAGAACCAATAGCTGAACTTGATCGCAGCAGTGAAATTTTATTAGTTTGGCCCGGTGGTAAGGCAAAACCAGATCCATCAAATCCATGCCAGCTGGAAGACAACTCTGAAATAAAAGATAAAGAAGATAGTACGTCTGTCGAAGGGAAGAAAGCCTCATGAAAAAAATAAATACTCATGGCGGCAATATTATTTTTATTACTTTTCTTGCCGCATTTATTTTAAGTATGGTGCCACTGCCGCAAATGTTACAGGCAATACGTCCGGAGTTTTTCATTATTGTATTGATTTACTGGTGTATTGCTCTACCTAACCGTATCGGCGTTGGTTTTGGTTGGATTGCTGGCCTGGTTTACGATGTTTCTATGGATTCTTTATTGGGGCAACACGCATTAACCTTCGCCTTAATTGCTTATTTAGCGATTAAATTACATCAACGTATTCGCGTTTTTCCAGTATGGCAGCAAGCCTTAACAATATTTGTTTTAATGATGTTCCAGGGCACAATCACCTTATGGATTAAAGGTATGATTGGGCATGCACCTCCCCTCTCCGTATTTATGTTGCCTGCAATTAGTACCGCATTATTCTGGCCACCTACTTATATCTTACTTCGACAAGTCAGACGTCACTTCCAAATTAATTAATGGCTTTTAATAACCACCAGACCCTCAAGGATCACTTCCATGAGACTCAGATATTCAATCAACGAATACTTGTTGCTGGTGTTGTTATGGTGTTTTTATTAATTTTATTATTAAGCCGTCTGGCTTATTTACAGATAAGCAATCAAAAACACTATGCCACACTCTCTGACAATAATCGTGTCAGTATTCGGCCTATTCCTCCAACACGTGGCCTTATTTTTGATCGTAACGGCATATTACTAGCGCAAAACCTTCCCAGCTTTACCCTGGAAATAGTTATTGAACATGTCGATGATTTAGATAAAACATTAGAACACCTCGGTAAGCTAATTAGCATTAGTAAAGAAGATTTAAAACGTTTCAATAAAAATCGTCGTAAAAAAAGACGCTTTGAAGGTATCCCTCTCCGTTATCGTTTAAATGATGAAGAAGTCGCAATCATTTCAGTGCAACTGAATGATCTACCCGGCGTAAACATTAATGCACAGCTTTCGCGCCATTACCCACAGGGAAAATTAGCTTCTCATGCCGTTGGCTATGTAAGCCGGATTAATGAAAGAGAATTAAGAAAACTCAATGCCTCAAATTACAGTGCAACCACTCATATCGGCAAAGTCGGCATTGAACGCACCTATGAAGATTTACTGCATGGCCAGGTAGGTTTCCAACATGTTGAAACAAATGCACAGGGGCGAATTTTACGTGTACTTGATCGTACCTTGCCGGTTTCTGGTAAAAACTTATATTTAAATCTCGACAGTAAAGTTCAGGCCATTGCGGAACAAAGTCTTGGTGATAATAATGGTGCTTTAGTGGCTATTGATCCTCGTAATGGTGCAGTTTTAGCCATGGTAAGTATGCCTGTTTATGACCCCAATTTATTTGTTCACGGCATCAGTAGTAAGAATTATAAATTACTCAGTACCTCATCAGAGCGACCACTTTTTAATCGTGCTTTGCGTGGCCAGTACCCCCCCGGTTCAACCATTAAACCTTTTATAGGACTAGCCGGTCTTGAGCTTAAATTGCTGCAATCACATGACGAGCTCAATTGCCCCGGTTGGTACATGCTAAAAAATGATGAACGCCGTTATCGTGACTGGAAAAAACGCGGTCATAAAAAAACAGATTTATTAAAAGCCATTACCGAATCTTGTGATGTCTTTTTTTATGACCTGGCTCTGACGTTAGGTATCGACAATATGTCGTCTTATCTTGCACAATTTGGTTTAGGACAAAAAACAGGAATTGATTTACGCGGTGAATTATCAGGACTTAACCCATCACGAGAATGGAAACGACGCAACCGCAATTTACCCTGGTTTCCTGGCGAAACGCTTATTACCGGTATTGGTCAAGGCTTTATGCTGATGACACCTTTACAACTTGCCAATGCCACCGCCGCAATTTCTAAAATGGGTGAACACTTTAAGCCGCGCATGGTCTATGGTATTCAAGATCAACAAAATAGTCAGATCGTTGCAACAAAAGCAGAGCCATTAAAAAGCGTACCCATTAATGATGAAAATAACTGGCTGACCGTATTAGAAGCCATGAAGAATGTAGTTTATGGTGTCCATGGCACAGCACGGGGAATCAGGCGTAATTTAAAATATACGATTGCTGGCAAAACGGGGACAGCACAAGTTTTTGGTATTGCTCAGGATGCAGAGTATAAAAAAGAAGAAATTGCTAAAAAACTACAAGATCACGCTTTATTTATTGGTTATGCACCTTATGAAAACCCACGTATTGCCGTCGCCCTAATTGTTGAAAACGGGGGGCATGGCGGCTCTGCTGCGGCACCGATTGTACGAAAAGTGATGGACCAATATTTATTAAACACCCCGGACAAAAAAGTAGCAGCCACGGAAATAAATAATGGAGAAGTAACCCCTTGAATTGGCAAAACAGTTCAGCAATGAATTTTCGAGAAGAAAACCGCCTGAGTTCAGGTCGTCGCTTACTCTACCGTTTTCACATCGACTTGCCTTTATGGATTGGCATTATTTTGCTCTCGGCAATGGGGATGGTCGTCCTTTATAGTGCTGGAGATAAAAGCATTGATCTTTTAAATCGACAATTTGTTCGTCTTTTTATTGCCTTTATTGTCATGATTGCCGTAGCACAAATCAAACCCAGCACGTTAAAGCACTGGGCACCGTGGATGTTTGCTGTCGGCCTGCTAATGCTGATTGCGGTACTCGTCCTGGGAGAAGTCGGCAAGGGTGCACAGCGCTGGTTAAACCTGGGAATATTTCGTTTTCAACCCTCCGAGCTAATGAAAATCGCGGTTCCAGTTATGACCGCATGGTATCTGGCAGAAGCCCCTTTACCTCCTCGCTTTGGTCGCCTAATTGTGGCAACGATTATCGTTATTGTTCCAACCTTATTAATTGCCAAGCAACCTGATTTAGGTACTTCATTATTGATCGCATCCTCCGGAATTTTTGTTTTGCTATTAGCCGGTTTAAGTTGGAAAATCATCTTTAGCGTTATTACCTTGATGATGGCCAGCGCCCCGATATTCTGGAATTATTTACTGCACGATTATCAACGTCAGCGTATTCTTACTTTTATTAACCCTGAAACCGATCCACTGGGTTCGGGTTACCATATTATTCAGTCCACCATCGCAATTGGTTCAGGGGGACTCTACGGTAAAGGCTGGCTCAACGGTACGCAGTCACATCTTGATTTTTTACCTGAACGCTCAACCGATTTTGTTTTTGCCGTGTTTAGTGAAGAATTTGGATTTCTGGGTACCTTGTTACTACTGTCTCTTTTTATCGCGGTCATCAGTCGCGGCATTATAATTGCGGTAAATGCGCAAGATACATTTTCACGCTTGGTTGCCGGCAGCTTAACGTTAACCTTTTTTGTTTATGTTTTTGTTAATATTGGCATGGTCTCTGGCATACTACCTGTAGTGGGACTCCCCCTCCCTTTAATTAGTTATGGTGGTACATCGATGGTGACCATTATGGCGGCTTTCGGTATTCTGATGTCTATACAAACTAACCGTAAGTTAGTTGGGGCATGAATACTACGAAGCTAGATAACGGCATTTACCCTCCACAATATATTAAATGTGGGGCACGACGAAAAACCGCACGCTCACTTATTGTAAGCTCCGCGTTTTCGTTGGTTTTTGCCTTGTTCTCTAACTTCGTAGTATCCATGCAGAAAATTTTAAATTATTTAAAGAGTTGTAATGAAATTAATTCGCATATTATTCCTTAACCTTTTATTCGCATTCAGTCTGCTAACCGTAACTGCATGTGCTGATGATTTTTCTGACAAAAAAGAAGTCAAAAAATTTGTTAAGGAAATGGTTAAGAAACATAAGTTTAATAAACAGTATTTAGATAAACTTTTTTCCAGGGCAAAAATGTATGACTCTATTTTAGAAGCCATTGCCCGCCCCGCAGAAGGTAAACCCTGGTACCAGTACCGTCCTATTTTTGTAACAAAAAGGCGTACCCAGGGCGGCATAGATTTTTGGAAAAAAAATGCAGACGCGCTGGCGCGAGCTGAAAAAACGTATGGCGTACCACAAGAAATTATTGTTGCCATTATTGGCGTTGAAACACGTTACGGTAAACATGCAGGCACTTACCCTGTGTTTGATTCATTAGCGACTTTGGCATTTGGTTATCCACCTCGCGCAACATTCTTCAAAGGTGAGCTTGAACATTTTTTATTGATGACGCGTGAAGAAAATTTTGAAGCAGCCAAACTATTAGGTTCTTATGCTGGCGCAATGGGTATGCCACAATTTATTTCCAGCAGCTTCCGCCATTACGCTGTGGATTTTGATGGTGACGGCAAACGTGATCTTTGGAACAACCCAACAGATGCTATAGGCAGTGTTGCTAATTATTTTCGTAAACATCATTGGAAACGTGGACAACCCGTTACTCATAAAGTACAAGTCCACGGGGAAAAACATCCTAAATTAATTACCAAAAGTTTAAAACCATCTCACACTCAATTAGAATTATTAGTCAATGGTGTAATCTTACCTGTCGGAATAGACGAAAAATTAAAAGGTAAACTACTAAAACTCAAAACAGAAAAAGATCCTGAATTTTGGGTGGCATGGAACAATTTTTACGTCATAACCCGCTATAATCATAGTGCGCTTTATTCAATGGCAGTATTCCAACTTAGCCAGAAAATAAAACAGGGTTATTTAAAATTATAATCGTTTCCATTACAGGCTATTAAGATGTTAAAAAGGTTCAATAAGACAGCATCTATTATTTTATTCTCTGTTTTATTATTACAGGCCTGTTCCTCTTCATCCCGCTACAAAATAAATCAGGATCATGGCCCGTCCAATCCTGTCGATGTTACCGACGTAGGCAATGCAGTACCGAAAGTTGAGCCTCGCAGTAAATATGGCAATCCAAAAAATTATAAGGTACTGGGTAAATGGTATAGCGTTCGACAAATTAGCAAAGGCTACTCAAAAAAGGGCATCGCTTCATGGTATGGCAAAAAATTTCATGGTCATCGCACCTCCAGTGGTGAAACCTATAATATGTATGCCATGACGGCAGCACATAAAACACTGCCTTTACCTACCTATGTACGGGTCACACATCTTGAAAATGGTAAAAGTGTCATTGTAAAGGTCAATGATCGTGGCCCTTTTCATGAAAACCGTATTATTGATTTATCCTATTCAGCCGCAAAAAAGCTGGGCGTCACCGCCAAAGGTACCGGGGTTGTCGAAGTCGTCGCTATCGATCCTGAAACGTATCAGAAAAACGAACCCTATCAACCTAACATTAAACGTCCATCAGCATTATCTACATATCCGACTAAAAATAATTACAAACTCTACCTTCAGGTAGGTGCTTTCGTCAGCCAACAAAATGCCAATAAACTTCACAAGCGTTTAAGCCGTATGTTTAAACAACAACAAATCCATTCTGATTTTGCATCAGAAAAAAATGTTTATCGTGTCCGCATCGGTCCTCTCGCCAGTGTTGCTATAGCAGATAAGCTCTCAGTTTATTTGAACAATAAAGGCATTCCAACCGCTCAAATTATTATTGATTAACCCTTTTTTTCTGTGACGCATAACTTATAACTAACATCTTCTCGCCACGGAATCACACGGACAGATCAAAATCTTTTATAACGTAACTATGATAAAATGATTGATAAATCCAGATATTAAATACCGACTCTTGCCCTGATTGTTTCTCTTTTTTTTCCGTGTTTTCTGTGTCTTTCCGTGGCCAAAAACAAATATTTTCTTTCTCTGTCTTTTATGACCTATTACTAGGTTTACTGCCACAGAAGCGGTAAAATGTCGGCTATATTTTATCGTTTTCAGGAAAAGTCATGCGTAACACTTTAGTTATTTTTGTTTTTTTATTCTCGTATTTAATAGCGGCGACAGCAGCTCCTTCTCTTATTCCTGCACCTCCTCGTGTTAATGCCAAGGCTTACTTGTTAATTGATCACAATAGCGGTCATATTCTTGCCGAGAAAAATGCTGACAAACGTATCGAACCCGCCAGTTTAACCAAACTCATGACAGCTTATGTCGTATTGTTTGAAATCGAACGTGGCGGTATTAGTCTTGAAGACGAAGTAAAAATCAGTAAAAAGGCCTGGCGCATGGGTGGCTCTCGTATGTTTGTTGAGGTCAATACACATGTATCTGTTGAGAAATTATTAAAAGGTTTGATTATTCAATCAGGTAATGATGCCACGGTTGCTCTGGCCGAACATATTGCCAGTAATGAAGCTTCTTTTGTTGAACTAATGAATCAACATGCTGAACGTTTAAATATGAACTCAACTCATTTTAATAACAGCACAGGCTGGCCGGACGACAACCATTTCACAACAGTACGTGATCTGGCTAATCTAAGTCGGGCAATAATCAATGATTTTCCAAAACATTATTCTGCTTACAAAATTAAAGAATACACCTATAACAATATTCGTCAGTATAACCGTAATAGATTGTTATGGCTGGATGACCGCGTCGATGGTCTTAAAACGGGACACACTGAAGCAGCAGGTTATTGCCTGATTGCATCGGCAAAAGAAAATGAAATGCGACTAATCTCAATTGTAACCGGCACCAGTAAAGATGATGCGCGTATTGCAGCAAGTCGGAAACTATTAAATTACGGCTTTCGTTTTTTCGAAACTAATTTAATACATTCTGCTAATACAGAAATAACCAATATGCGTGTATGGAAAGGTGAAGAAGAACAACTCTCTCTGGGGATTACTAAAAATTTATATATTACAACGCCTAAAGGGTTACTTAAAAAACTAAAAAACAATATCAAAGTAGAAGCAATGATCGAAGCGCCCGTTGCTCAAGGCCAAAGTTATGGTCAACTTAATATCATGTTAGGTAACAAAAAACTTGCAACCCAGGAGCTGGTAGCATTATCGACTATAAAAGAAGGTGGTTTGTGGCGAAAACTAACCGATAATATTCAACTACTATTTCAATAAATTATTTTTTAAAAGGCTACCTTTATTTATGTCATCTCAACTTGTATATCTTAACGGTGAATATTTACCGCTTGATGAAGCCAAGGTATCCGTTTTAGATCGGGGGTTTATTTTCGGTGATGGTGTTTATGAAGTCATTCCTGCATATGGTGCTAAGGCACTGCGTTTCGAACACCACATGCAGCGATTACAAGATAGTCTTGATGCTGTTCGTATTTCAAATCCATTATCAAATTCGCAATGGCAGGAAATTATAAACAAACTGATTACTGAAACGGGCTCACAAGATCAATACATTTATTTACATATAACGCGAGGTGTTGCTTCCCGAGATCATCGTTTCCCGGAGGATGTGAAACCTACCGTATTTGTTATGAATAATCTTTTACATGCTGTTGACCCGAATTTGTTAAAAAATGGAATCGCAGCAGTCACATTAGATGATATCCGCTGGCAATATTGCAATATAAAAGCAATTGCATTGTTACCTAATATTTTATTACGCCAGCAAGCCGTTGATAAAGGCGCCATGGAAGCGATTTTAATTCGTGATGGCAATATGACAGAAGGTGCAGCAAGTAATGTATTTATTGTTATCAAAGGTATAATTAAAACACCAGCAAAAGGTAAAAAATTATTACCGGGAATTACTCGTGATCTTGTTGTTGAATTAGCAAAGTCGCACAACATGCCAATTAAAGAAACATCCATTAGCGAAAAAGAGTTTCTTGAAGCAGATGAAATCTGGTTAACCAGCTCCACCAAAGAAATCCTGCCCGTTACAAAAATCAATGAACAACAAGTTGGAAATGGTAAACCTGGCGAGGTATGGCAGGATATGTATCAAAAATATCAGGATTATAAACAAACTCTACGGGCCTGATTAAACACCAAAGGCTTTTATTTAAACACTTGTACCTAATGAATTTGGAGCTATATTAAGCAACATGACTGACGAATCCGATGAACTTTTTAGTTTTCCCTGCCAATTTCCAATTAAAATTATGGGTAGGAGCGGTTGTGAACTTGAAACGCTTGTCGTTGAAATCGTGAACCGTCATGTGCCGGACTTATCAGAGAATGCAGTAAAAACTCGTCCGAGTGGCAAAGGTAATTTTATTTCTGTTACAGTCACTATTACTGCAACCAGTCGTGAACAAATTGATAATATATATCTTGAACTCACTGCGCGTGAAGAAGTATTGATGGCGTTGTAAATTAAACCACTGGGGGCACAGGGATCACGGGGAGTCCCTTTCCCGTAAAACCAGCAAATAAAGAAAGTAACAATTATTTTAGTTCTTCTGAATAAAATAAAATTATTTTTCCCTCTGTACCCCGTGCCCCCAGTGGTTAATAATATTTCTTATGAAAACAGAAACCAACAAACTCATTATTCGTGATCTTGGCTTACAAGAGTACGAACCTGTCTGGCAAGCTATGCAGGACTTCACCGCTAAACGCGATAACTCAACAGCTGATGAATTATGGTGTCTTGAACATCCACCAATCTTTACCATGGGTCTTAATGGTAAAAAAACACATTTATTAAATATTCAAAATATACCTGTCATCGACATAGATCGTGGCGGTCAGGTTACCTACCACGGTCCTGGGCAGTTAATAATCTATACCTTAATCGATCTAAAGCGATTAAATATTGGCGTTAAAGAACTTGTGAATTCTATCGAACAATCCATTATTCAATTACTTAAAAAATATGGAATTAATGCCCAGGGAAAAGAAAATGCTCCAGGTGTCTATGTGGATAATGCAAAAATTGCGGCTTTGGGTTTACGTATTAAACGAAATAAAAGCTATCACGGCTTATCGTTGAATATTGATATGGACTTAACACCTTTTGAACAAATAAATCCCTGTGGCTATGAGGGACTGGCAGTGACGCAAATAAAAGAGTTAAAACCCGAACTTAATCTAAAACATATTAAAACAGACTTAATCTCCCAATTAAGTCAATTTCTCGGCTACAATGAAGACTCAACTATTTACACAAATCAGTGATTGCCCCATGTGTAAGATAAATAACACTGTTTAAAAGATAATAAAATACGGACTCTACAGTTAATGATTGAATATAACTATTATCCAGAAAATAATTTTATGTTAACGGTATGTTATGGGAAAACCAGTTCTGAAGAACTTCATGACCTCATTGATAAGTTATTAACAATTGAACATGACACAGGCGGAATGCGTGGACTCAACATCTTATGTAAAAACAGTACGTTTAAAGGTATAAGTGCAAGCGATATTATGAGTGCTGGCGAAAAAATGCGGCAGGCAAAATTCAGAAAAAACGGTAAAAACGCGATTGT
This sequence comes from Gammaproteobacteria bacterium, assembly GCA_030594815.1. Classification (GTDB taxonomy): domain Bacteria; phylum Pseudomonadota; class Gammaproteobacteria; order UBA6429; family Thiohalophilaceae; genus JAGLTQ01. Next base: position 30,561 of record JAUVEN010000010.1, on the reverse strand, counting down.
TGCTGAAACATTACTAAGTTATGGATTATCACGTATGTATAAAGTTGCTACAGATATTATGAATCTGGATGAACTAAATATTTATAAAGAAAATGGATTAGATGATGCAATTAAATGGTTGGAGGTAGGTTTCTTAAAAGATCAAATCATGGAAGTATTAGAACGTTGCAGATATGCTGAATCAAACCAATAAAACTAAACACAAAACCTATTATATCTAACGCCCTTCGTAAAGAATTTTCCAGTTATTATCTTTTTTAGTTAAATATAAACGCTTATACATTTCGCTGTTAAAATTATTTGATTTGTAATTTTGATGTAATCGTACAACAGCAATCTCTTTTTCATCAGTTGATTTTTTTGGATAAACAAGTACCGACAAATCAGAAAAATTCACCGACTGATACGTTTTATTACGGGAAAGATAACGTTTACGTGCTGACCAGCTTTTCAAGTTATGTGATGCAGACCAAAAGCTTTCACTATAATGTGATAAATATTTATTTACATTCATACTTTCCCAGTCAACACGCCAGTCTTCAACAGCTTGCAAAATAGTTTCCCGTTCTTTTTTCCATGTAACATAATCAATCCATTCAACCTTATCTGTAATTACGACAGGTGTAAGACCGGGTATAATTTCACTTTTAAGTGACTCGAGATCAATATTTGTTAGTACAACACATCCTTCACTGTCACGTGGCGGACGACTGTAATAGCCTTTATCAGTTCCGTGTAACCAAATACCATAACCCGTTTTACCATTATGCTTATCCAGTTCGTTAGGATAATTTACCGGAAACGCTCCAATGCCATATTTTGAAGGTAATTTATCAGGACTGATCCATGAAGTGACAAAGTAAACACCCTCGGGCGTACGTAAATCTCCTTTCACTGACTTATCACCCACCAGCTTACCAGTGGTAATATAATAATCGGTCACCTCTTCAAACAAACCACCCGATTCTTGTCGACTAAAGACATACATACGATTTGCCTTCTTATCAATCAACAAGGCTTTTTTAACTGATTTACCTAATGCAAGGATCTGTCTGGGCAGGGTATTTCTTTTTTTAGTATTTAATAATGCTCGTAATCGAAGTTGTGCTTCTTCACGTAAAAAATTTAGTTGCTGCTTTTTATTATTATCCAGGTTAGGAATAAGTGAAGCTAATAACGTTGTTTGGCCTAAATTATTGGTCGCAGCATATTTAGATAATAACATGTCACCTTTAAGTAAATAAGCTAACTGAAAATCCGGAACTTTTTTAATCAGTTTATCCAGTTCATCTAAAGCATGTTCTAATTTTCCGGATCTAAAATATAATATCGCTTTTAAAAGTTCTGCTTCATGATCCTTTGGATAAACTCGTAATCTATTTTCAAGCTTATCTAATACTGACGAGATTTTTGCCGTTGCTGGAGATGTTGGATATTGATGATCAATACTCGATAGTTTGGCAAGTTGAATATCTTCGGCAACAGACACCGACAGACTCAAGCTTAAACACAAAAAAAGAGAAATGCGTTTTACTATCATAATTTGTTAAAAGCTCTTTTCACGAAAAATACGCCAACCATCATTAGTATAGAGCAATACCATTTGTTTTTTACTTGTGTCGCGAAAACTGTTTGACTGGTAAGACTGCTTAAAGTTCACAATGGCCTGTTTGCCGGTATTTTTTTCTATTTTGAAATCTGATAATGCAACTTTAATCCAGCTTGGCTTCTTTAATCGATATCGACGTGACTGCATCCAGCCATTAAGTGACATTCCATTCGCAGGTTTATATTGTTTATGATAAAAAGATAAATACATATTTGCCGCCTGAGCAGACCAGGCTGCAGACCAAGCCTGTAAGACTGTCTCAATCGCTTCACTATTTTTCACCGGTTTTCTTTCAGTAATAGAACGTTTAATTTCACCAGATAATTCAGCTTCTCTTACAGACTTAGATTCTGTCGCTTGTTTAACTATTTCACTTGTTACTTGTTTTTCTATTTCTTGCTGACGACTTTCAGAAGGTTTATCTAACTTAGAAATAACAATGGGTTTAGCTGTTTGTTTGTTGTTATTAAATTTGAGAGAAGCAATTGTAATATCAGATGGTTTTAGATCAATTTGTAATGCTTTGCTATATGCTTCTCTTGCCATAGCAACATTTATGGCTGTGAGACTTTCATATAAAACACCGTAGCCTTTGTGAGCATACAGCCCTTTTTCTAAAATATATTTTGCCTGTTTAGTATTTTTTTGTTTCAGGTAAAGAGCGGCAAGATTATTATAAGCTTCTGGAAGTTGCGGGTTTGATTCTATCAATGCGGTATAAGCGTATATAGCTTGTTTAATTTCACCTTTTTGCGCCAGACTCTGAGCATGAGTAAATTTTTTAGCCAAATCTGTATCGGATGCAGCAAAACTAATATTTAAAAATAGAGACAAGAAAGCAATAACTAAAAATTTTTGACGGACGATATGTCGCAACATCTGTAATACCCTGACTAATTATAAGAGACCTTTGCACGGATGAAGATTTTGTTCTGAGACAAGGCAAAAACGCACGGAAAAGCACAGTTTACACGGAGTAAATGAGCATTTGAGTACATTTTTAACGCAGGATCAGGGTAAAAGATCATTCGTGCAAAGGTCCCTATAAAGAATAATTTTCAACGATTATAACAACCTATATAAAAGGTACAAATCGAAATTAGCCTGTAAAACCAGATGCTTACTTCAATGTGTGATAATCCAGACGTTCCATCAAATAACACAAGCAATCCTGCCGAATTATCTGTTCATCCAGGGTTAACATGGATGGCATTAAAGGCACCGAAAAGCGTAAAACACCCTTTTCACAGGAAAAATACTGCTCCGCCACATCTTGTCCATCTTCATTTATCGCTTCTAAACAAGCCTCATTATCACACTTGCTGTGCGCCAAAACCGTTCCTGCCGCTAATTCCTGAAAATTCAAGCGATCCATATTGCCAATAAAATTAAGCTTTGCTGTCGGCTGTTCGATACCAAAATCGATCGCTTCGGGCACTTTAACTGTCGCAACAGTATGGAAAATATCAATATCATGTTTAGCCACTTCATGCGTTGGGAAGTCCTGTAAATGCAGGCAAGCATTAATAAATTCTTTTGCGTGCTCTTTACCCTGCACGTCTTCTGCTTTTCCACATTCAACGGTAGTAGCAGGACACAATTCTGATAAAGCGAGAGATAAGACACTGTCCGGCCGTCTGAAGTACACCACGGTTCGGCTGAATAAAGTGGCAAGGTGTAAAAAAGGCGAATCCAGTTCATTAATACATGCGTAGTGCGGATTGATCCCGGTATTATTGTGAATATCGACCGCCGCGAATAATGTTACACCGGCAATAATATCTAATACCTCAGCAGCGATTTCCCCTTCTGCTGTCTCATTATTTTTCTTCCATATTCGATTATAATCTTGCTGGCCATCAAGAACCCGAAGCCCTTCAGCTGCAGCAGTAACATTGCCTATAAAAAGATACAAACTTCGGGGTAAGTTTCCATCTTCATATTCTGTTAACAGTTCACGAATAGCATCCCATCCTGTTGTTTCATTACCGTGTAGCAACACTGAAACAAATAACACGTCGTTACGCTTACCTTGTAAACGAATTAATGTAGGGCCAGAAAGATAATCGTGTAAATCACAAGCTTTAACCTGCAATAAACCTTCGGGGATCTCATCAAGAATGGTTAATGCCAGAGTTTGATTATCAACTTTTTGATGATGCCAACGGTGTACTGGCTCACCACTATTTTGATTTTTAATATACGCTTTGGTTAATGCTGTCATATCTCTGCCATGTTTTTTAACGAATGAGCGCTGCCATGCTGCTCCATTTTTCCCTGACTTCACTCTGTCATGAATAATACCCAAATATTTATCGCTATCTTCAATTGTGATACCTAACGATGTTAACCCTTGATATGCCAACGGTAATAATTTATCAAGAATCAAATCTCGAGCATTGATGTCTTCACCATTTGTCCAGCGTTGTGAACTGCGTAATCCAAATCGTGCAGCTGCATAAAAGTTATCTCGAGTCGAACTATGTGGAACTTGATTTTCAATAGGCTCATCCAATGCAGCTAATGCAGTTACTGCACCATAATAAAACGCCGCATTAGCAATCGCATCTTGTGTTGTAGGCCCTGCAGGTACAACCCGTTGCTCAATTCGCATATGCGGTAAGCCCGAATCATCAAAACCAATTAGAGGTCTATTCCAACGCCAGATTGTTCCATTATGTAAACGTAAATGTGGTAAAGGATCGTTACTATCAATATCCACAGGTAATAATACTGGATAGTGTTCGAGATTTTCTTTGAAGCATTCAAATAGTGACTCACGTATGTAACTATCACCAAAAGTTACTCTTCGTATAGGACCAAATGCAGCGCCATCATAACCGCCCACCGCCACAGCTTGTTCAAAGACAGGAATACGGGTTTCATCCCATAGATCTTTACCAAATAAATAAGGTGAGTTTGCACTTAATGCAAGTAAGGGCCCAGTGATAGCAATGCTGGCATTAAAAAGACGAACAGCATTATCCAGGTTAACTTGCAGATGAATTTGAAATGATGTCGCAGCTGCTTCCATCATGACATCACGATGTGTCACCTTAAGGTGCTCAACACCATTGATATCAAAAACTAATGGTTTACCTTTACGATGATGTAGTACTTCACGATTTAATGCGCGATAGCGTTTCATTTTAGACATGTTCGCGAGATGCAGTACATCATTATCTAATGTCGGCAAAATACCAACCATCACAATATCGCTATGTAAATCTTTAGCTGTCTTTTTACATTCACGCCATGTTTTATCCAGCTCATGTTGCATATGCGTTAATACATCGGCTGTTAAATCACAAGGTGTGCTATTTAATTCAACATTAAAACTTGCAAGTTCCGGACTAGCGAGGGGACTATTTAAATTTTCCAGGAATTCTTCATTTATAGAGGCAGGATGAAGTTGTTCATCAACAAGCCAGGACTCCAATTCAAAGCCTGCTCGATTTGAAACAGGAGAAAACTTTTTTTCTTTAAACCATGACTCAAGTATTGCTGTTTCTTCTTTTAATGCTTTTTTAAAACGGTCAAAATCTGCATCGCTGAAACTGCTGGTACGAATTTCCTCACCCATTTTAAATCCTTCAGATCAAATTCAAAGTAAACGAATAATAAACCATGCTATTAAACGCAAAGTTCGCAAAGACGCAGAGAGCGCAAAGAATTATATTTTTACTTTGTGTCCTCTGCGCGCCCTGAGTGTTGTTACAAACAACACGAGGAAGTACTCTTGGAGTACCTTTGCGTTCTTTGCGATAATTTATAAATATTTATAAAAAGCATGAAGTTATGACTATTCGTTTAAGTATAGATCAAGCTCAGCTAATCTTTCAGGTGTACCAATGTCATGCCAAAGCCCGTGATGAAGTTCTCCAGTCACTAATTTTTGATCCATTGCTTTACGTAATACGGGAGCTAACGCCAATTTACCATTAGGATAATCTTTAAATAAATCGGGATGATAAACACCAATACCACTGAATGTTTTTTTATTTTCTCCAGCTTGCTCAACCAACGCTGTATCTGTTAACTCAAAATCACCTTCTGGATTATGTTCAGGGTTATCTACCAACAGCAAATGGGCTAAACCCGATAAAGAAGAAGGTAAGTTTGAAATATTATAATCACAGAAAATATCACCATTGATAACAATAAAGGCTTCTGATTTATTATCTGCATCTGTTAATAAAGGTAATGCATTAAGGATACCACCAGCCGTTTCTAATGCTTCACCTTCTGCTGAATACTGAATATTCAAACCATAACGAGATCCATCACCTAAAGCCTTCTCAATTTTTGAGCCTAACCAGGCATGATTAATGATCACGTCAGTAATGTTTGCCGCTTTTAATTTTTCGAGATGATATTCTATTAACATCTTACCGCCCACCTTCAACAATGGTTTGGGTAAGTTATCCGTTAAAGGCCGCATACGTTCACCGCGACCGGCAGCTAATATCATTGCTTTCATAATAAAACCTTAGCACGATTCATAATAAATAAAAGTTCCGAATACCAGTTCACTTTTACCTGCAGGTTGGCTCAAGGAGTAATACGACGGATCCAACACTTATAACTTATGGTGGATCCGCTTCGCTTGATCCCCCCTACCAGAGAGTGGACTGGTATTCGGAACGCTTATTTATATTAAAGAATAAAACTTATAGTTGGCTAACATAATGATGGCTGGCAAACGTCATACCTTCTCTTTCATAAAAACGATGTGCATCTTTTCTTTGCACTCCTGAATCAAGATGCAACTGTTCACAGTTGTTTTTTCTTGCTTCATCATATAAATATCCTAATAACATCTTTCCAAATCCACCAGAGCGTTGTTTTTCATCTGTAATTAAATCATCGATATAAAGAAATTTACCCCATGCAAGATTTTTACGTATGTAAAAACCAGAAACTGCAACAACACTATCGTCTGATAATACAGCAACCAACTGATATCCATTTTCAAATTGCTGGCGAATAGTTTCAATAAACTCGTTTTCTTTTATATTTGTTCTCAATTGAGACATAACAGCAAAACAAGACTGGATGTTATTATTCGTTTCCATTTTTTTAATTTTTAGCATCCCTGTTCCCTTAACTTATAATATTTCAGTTAATAACGTCTGTAACGGTTTGAATTCAGGGTAACGTTCTAACACGTCAAATACGTAATCCATGGTACGAGGAATATCTTTAAGATAACCTGTTTTTCCATCCCGGTGTTTTAATCGTGAGAAAATACCTGCAACTTTTAAATGGCGTTGCAACCCCATTAAATCAAACCAGCGCAAGAACGTATCAAAACTAACGTTACTAATAATCCCTATAGATTCTGCTTCAGCATGAAAATATTTAACCCATCCTTCAATTTTTTCTCTCGGCCAGCTGATATAACAATCTTTTAACAATGAAACAAGATCATAGGTAACCGCCCCTATAACAGCATCTTGAAAGTCAATAACACCGGGGTAATCTGGTTTATCTTTATTCACCATTAAATTGCGTGAATGATAATCTCGATGCACGCAGACTTGTGGTTGTTCTAACGCATTTTTAATCAATAAATCAAAAGCATGCTCAAGAATGTCTTTTTGCTGATTAGACAATGTAATGTTCAAATGTTTTGTTAGATACCACTCCGGAAATAAATTTAATTCATTTCGTAACAAGGTTTTACCATATGCAGGTAAATCAGGTATTTTATTCTTTTGTAATTGCAGCAATGCCTTCATGGCTGAGGTGTACATTTCATCAACAGTATCATTATTTAGTTCAGATAAAAAAACAGTTGTTCCTAAATCATTTAGTAAAAGAAAGCCTTGTTTCAAATCTTGCTTTAAAATCTGAGGTACATTTAAACCAAAATCAAACAATATCGTCGCGATACGTATAAAAGGATTACAATCTTCCTTTTCAGGGGGAGCATCCATAATAATGTAGGTACTTTCATTATTAGTAATACGAAAATAACGACGAAAACTCGCATCAGCCGAAGCAGGTGCAATATCCTGATAAGTTATCCCACTATCATTTAGCCAAACTTTCAGTTGTTCTAATCGTTGATCCACATTATTCTCCTGATAAAGACATATTATACATTTATAAAACAAAGTCTAAAGCCTGAAAAACATGTTAAAACAAAGCACAAATAAAAATAATAAAAAGCACTTTGATATTCTTGATGTCGCTCGTGGCTTTGCCATTTTATTGATGTTTATTTATCACTTTAGTTACGATTTAGACTATTACGGATTTATAAATATAGACTTTGCCATGGATAACTTCTGGCTGAATTTTCGTACACTCATTGTTACTTTTTTTTTAATGATTATGGGTATCAGTTTATATCTGGCGTCTTATCGTGGATTGAAGATAAAGCCTTTTCAGAAACGTTTACTGCTTCTCATTTCCTACTCATTATTAGTTAGCATTAGTAGCTGGGTGATATTCCCAACCGCAATGATTTTTTTTGGCATTTTGCATTTCATTGCTGTCGCGAGTGTTCTGGGGCTATTGTTTGTTCGACTAAAAATTATTAATTTACTTCTCGGAATAACTTTGATCCTTATTGGACAGTTCATTGAGTACCCAATCTTTAATCAGCCTTATTTGCAATGGTTTGGGCTCACGACAACATTACCCATCGCCGTTGATTACGTACCTCTTTTGCCCTGGTTTGGTATTGTTTTAATCGGGATGTATCTGGGGCAGCTTTTGGCCCAACAACCAACAAACTCATTTTTACGCAGCTGGCAAAGCAATCATCCGGTAAGCAACCTACTGGCACTGGGAGGGCAGCATAGTTTGCATATTTATATGCTACATCAACCCCTATTTCTTGGATTTCTCTATATAATTAGTCTCATTGTTGGGTAAAGTTAATATAAGCATCATCCGTGAAAAAGAATAATAAATATCATTTGCCAGTCTCAATCTCGACGAATAAGATTTCTGCGGGGTTCCTGACAGTCTTTTTATTCAACTTGCCATCTGGTCATGCCTTTTTAGCTGCTGAAAGCCTTTGTGAAATTCAATCCTCGTCAATTATCAAAAAAGAAACTTTTTCAGCTGATGGTAAAACTCATCTGCAGTCAGATAAAGTTGAGCTCAATCAAGAAAATATCTCTCGCTTTAGCGGTAATGTCGTTATCCAGCAAAATGATAAACGCATTGAAACCGATCAAGCTGAATATACTAAACAAACAGAACAAGTTGAAACGGAAGGTAATGTACGTTTCATCACTGCTGATATTCAAATTAAAAGTGAATCAGCCAGTTTCAACCTGAAATCAAATCAAGCTGTACTCAATAAGGCGGAATATCAAAGTTTAACCAGTCGTGCCCGTGGCCAGGCGTCGACCATAGAGATTCAGGATAAAACTACGACTAGACTCAGTGATGCCACTTATACCACTTGTGATCCAAATAATGCCGACTGGTTATTAAGCGCAAGTACCATTACGCTCGACAGTAAATCTCATCAGGGTCACGCCAGTAATGTTGTGCTTCGATTTAAGGATGTGCCTTTCTTTTACTTCCCGTATTTACGTTTTCCTCTGGGTGAAGAACGTTTATCTGGATTTTTATACCCCTACTTTGGACATTCAAGTGAACATGGCAATGAATTTAAAATTCCTTATTACTGGAATATACATCCACAGGTAGATGCCACTATTACCCCATGGTACATGTCGAAACGTGGAACGTTATTGCACACAGAATTTCGCTATTTGACTGAAAACAACAATGGTATCCTTGAGCTGGAATATTTAAGTAATGATAAATTATTTAAAGACAATCGTGAACGATTACACTGGAAACATGAATCAAAACCCGGTTTAGGCTGGCAAGCAAAAGCTGACTACAACTATGTAGCTGATATTAATCATCTCACCGACTTCAGTGATAATTTAAATAGCACAAGTACCACGTACTTAAACAGAACTGGAGAGGCTATATATAGCAGCCCAAACTGGTTGTTCAATATTAAAGCAGAAGATCACCAGATATTAAGTGGTGACCAACCTTATAAACGTTTACCACAGATGATTTTAAACTCGCGCTACGCGGTTAAAAACAACGCCTTAAATTATTCTTTAAAAAGTGAAGCAGTTCGTTTTGATCATATCGATAACGAAGTGATTGGTGAACGACTACATGTGAAACCTGAACTTTCATACCCAATACGATCTGCTGCTGGATTTTTCGAACCCAGGTTAGCTATACAACATACCAGTTATAATTTACAACAAACAACTGGCGAGTCTAAACTTTCTCGCACAATACCAACCTTCAGTTTTAATAGTGGTTTGTTTTTTGAACGTGACAGCCAACTTTTTAGTAATAACTATCTGCAAACGCTTGAGCCGCAATTATTTTATGTTTACGTACCTTATAAAGATCAGTCGGACTTACCTGTTTTTGATACCTCGGCTTATGCCTTTAATGTAAATCAATCTTTTACAGATTATCGGTTTAATGGTATCGATCGGATTGGTGACGATAATCGGATTACCGCAGCACTTGCTACCCGATTTATTGATCAGGAAAACGGGAAAGAAATGTTTATGGCCAGACTCGGACAAATTTATTACTTTTCTGACCGTAGGGTACAGTTGCCAACCGTTGCCGTTGAAACAGGTTCACGCTCAAACATTATTGCCGAACTAAAAACACAACCCGGTCACTGGAATTTATCGTCGCAACTCGAGTGGGATCCAGAGCTAAAAGAAAAAGTTTCCAGTAGCAGTCAATTGGGCTACCAATATAAAAAATTCAATATTAGCCTGGCACACCGTTATCAAAGAAATGCACTCGAAACGCGTGAAATGAAATTGAACTGGGAACTTAACGAAAACTGGAACCTTAATGCAGCACACCTTTATGATCTGCAAAATGATCATATTGTCGAGAATCTGTTTGGTATTAATTACGAAAGCTGCTGTTGGGGACTAAGATTAAGTACCAAAGAACGTTACCTCAGCAATGGTCAAACGGATCAAGGTATTTATCTTGAGCTAATACTCAAAGGCCTCGGTGGTTTCGGAATTAAGCAATAAGGCCAGAACGCACTGTGTGCATTGAACTCATACTATGCAATCTGAGTAATATGAAGTAGTCAGTTCTGAGGAAAAACTTACAAAGGTTCTATAGTGAGGGCTTCTAGCCTTGATCTGTGAGTAAATGGGGCCATATTCTGATATAATTCGTGGCTAAATTATTCAGGTTTCAGGACTCTTTTCGGGATTTACTAAATGCGCAGTTTTTCATTTTTAGGCTTACTCATCTTACTTTTGCCAGCATCACAGCTTTTGGCAAAATCGACCGTCATTCCACTCGACAAAATTATTGCCATTGTTAATGACAATATCATCACGCAAATTGAGTTGGACGAACGCGTTAAACTCATCAGCCAGCAATTAAAACAACAAGGCAATCAGCTTCCTTCGCTCGAAAATCTTCGTAAACAGATACTGGAACGCCTTATTCTGGAAAAATTACAGTTAGAAATGGCGAAAAAAACCGGTATCCGGATTAATGATGAAATGGTTAACCGTGTTATCGCAAATATTGCAAAAGAAAACCGTCTTTCAATGGAGCAGTTTCGTAAAGTTTTAGCTAAAGATGGCTATAAGTTCAGTGATTTCCGCGAAAATATTCGTCGTGAAGTGACTATTTCCCGATTACGCAAAATGCGTGTCGAAAACAAGGTCAATATCTCAGAGCAGGAAATTGATAATTATCTGGATCAGCACTTAAAAGGCAAATCAGCTAATGACGAATACCATTTAAGCCATATTTTGATCGCGACACCAGAAGCAGCGACACCAGAACAAATTGAAAAAGCACGGAAAAAAGCAGAAAAAGTGCTATCTGATTTAGTAAAAGGCGATGATTTTAGTCAAAAAGCCGTTGCCATATCTGATGATGAACTTGCCCTAAAAGGTGGTGATTTAGGCTGGCGTAAAACAGCGCAACTACCTAACTTGTTTACATCGATTGTTCGTAAAATGCGTATCAATGAAGTTAAAGGGCCGCTTCGTAGTGCCAGCGGATTCCATATCATCAAATTAAAAGACAAACGCAGCAACAATCAAAAACATATTGTTAACCAAACCATGGCGAGACATATTTTGATTCGGCCGACCCAGGTGCTCACCCGGGAAGAAGCTCGCTTACGTTTAGAAGATATTCTGCAGCGTATTAAAAATGGTGGTGATTTTGCCGGTATTGCCCGGGCAAGTTCCGACGATAAAGCAGCTGCGGCAGAAGGTGGCAGTTTAGGTTGGGTAACACCAGGCTCAATGGTGCCAGCGTTTGAAGATGTAATGAATAAACTCAAACCCGGCGAAATTAGCGAGCCCTTTTTGACACAATTTGGCTGGCATATCGTGCAGGTTTTATCGCGCCGTAAACATGATAATACCCAGCAGTTTCTACGTAGCCAGGCCATCAAACTCATCCGCAAACGAAAAACTGAAGAAGCCGTTCAAGACTGGCTACGTCGTTTACGTGCTGAGGCATACGTCGATTATCGCACCAACAAATAAGAGACCATTGCACGAATGCTACGAAACCAGATAACTGCGTTAAAACTTCCTCAAAATGCTCATGTACTGATCGTACATTCCGCTTTTTCGTCAGTTTTGCCTTGTTCTCTGGCTTCTCGCTATCCGTGCAAAGGTCTCAAATAATAATTACATATGCGTTTTGTCATTACTCCAGGTGAACCGGCAGGCATCGGACCTGATCTGATTATTCAACATGTGCAAACTATTCAGCCTCATGAGCTTGTTTGTATTGCAGATCCGATAATGTTGCAGCAACGTGCGAAAAAATTAGGGCTCCCCCTTAATATCAATAGCTATGATGCAAATAAAACTCAATCACAAACAGCAGGCTCCTTAACCGTTCTTGAAGAACCTTTAAACAATCCCTCTGTCTGTGGTGAAGCAGATAAAGCAAATGCTCAAAGTCAATTAAATGCTTTGCAGCGTGCTGTCAAAGGCTGCATGAGTGGAGAATTTTCTGCTCTCGTAACGGGCCCCATGCATAAAGGAATTATCAATGAAGCAGGAATCCCTTTTACTGGCCATACCGAATATCTAGCCGAGCTAAGTAAAACTAAAAAAGTAGTTATGATGCTTGCAGCACCCGAATCTAAGCACCAACTCCGTGTTGCCCTTGCCACTACACACTTACCTCTGGCTAAAGTAAGTAAGGCGATTACGCAAGATAGCTTAAAAGAAGTTATTAGCATTTTGCATCAAGACCTGAAAAAACACTTCGGGATATCTCAGCCTCGTATTCTCATTTGCGGTCTAAATCCTCATGCCGGTGAAGATGGTCATCTTGGTATGGAAGAAATTGAAATCATCACCCCGGTAATAAATGAATTAAAAGACAAAGGTTTTAACCTGGTAGGCCCATTACCTGCAGATACTTTATTCACACAACCTTATTTGCAAGATGCCGATGCCGTACTCGCTATGTATCATGATCAAGGACTACCTGTTTTAAAACACGTTGGCTTTGGTGAAGCAGTAAATGTTACCTTAGGGTTACCTTTTATTCGCACCTCTGTGGATCACGGCACCGCGCTTGATCTTGCCGGAACCGGAAAAGCCAATAATGGTAGTTTAAAAGCAGCTTTAAATATGGCCATTCAAATGGCAGAAAAAGCAGGATAAATCATCACCATGTCCCATAAATCACATAAACCACGCAAACGATTTGGACAAAATTTTCTGCATGATAAAATGGTCATTCAACGCATCGTTAATAGTATTAACCCGCGTCAGGGTGATCAAATTGTTGAAATAGGTCCCGGTGAAGGCGCATTAACTGAATTGGTGCTCGATAAAATTGGTGCCATGAATGTTGTTGAGCTGGATCGAGATTTAATCCCACTGTTAAAAATCCGTTTTGTGATGTATGACGGATTAACTATTCATCAGGCTGATGCTCTAAAATTTGATTTTTGTCAGTTACAGACGGATGAAAAGAAAATACGCATCATTGGTAATCTTCCCTATAATATTTCTACACCTTTGTTATTTCATTTATTTGATAGCAATCACTGTATTCAGGATATGCACTTCATGTTACAAAAAGAGGTGGTAGATCGTATTGTTGCAAAGCCGGGGGATTCTGCCTATGGCCGACTCGGTATTATGATGCAATATTTTTGTCGTTCGGAATATGTATTTACCGTTAAGCCTGGTGCCTTTCGACCGGCACCAAAAGTTGATTCAGCCATTGTGCGTTTAATCCCTCACGAAAAACCACCTGTTGAAATTGATGACTTTGATGAGTTTTCTAAGCTGGTTAACTTTAGTTTTACCCAACGCAGAAAAACCTTACGCAATATATTAAAAGGAAAACTTGAAATTCCACAAATAGAAGCGCTTGGTATTGAGCCGACAATACGGCCAGAACGATTATCATTAGAAGATTTTACAAAACTGGCAAATACAATTACTGCAAACAAAAAATAGAAATACAAGCGAGTTAAGCAACAAATGAAGATTTCATTTTATCTATCACTCACTAGAATACAAAAAACATTATTACTACTCAGCATAGCTAATGACTCATGAAAAATATAATCGCTATTTTTATCACTTTGTTTTTTTCGATAACAGCGTCAGGATCTGAAAATAGTAGAACGTTGAACATGACTTGTCAGGACTATAACTGGTCCGATATAGAAACATTAGTTCAACCGTATCTTGATGATGTGCTTTTTACTGCATTGGTTATGCAGGGACAAAGTTCTAATTACAAGGTGTCGACAGCGGCCGAACAGGCCATGGATAAATCTCTACCCGATAGCATAAAACGAATTTTAAGAGCTTTAATTAAAGCCGGCTGTTAATAACCTTAATATCAAAATTTAATACGCTATTTTAACACTTTAATTTTTTCTAATAGTGCCTCCTGGAAACCCTGATTTTTTTGTGATTTTGTCCGCACTGCAACACTTTTCCCCTTTAAAAAATCTAAATTTAGCCGCTATTAATACTACGATGACGGAATATACGTTTGTTGAAAATGAATATTGAAGGCAAGGATCATTCGCTTCTTACTTTCCGGGTTGGCCCGGTGCTGTGCTGTGCGCCAAGTTTGCCTGTGCGAAGCATTATTACGCCGCCAAAACTCACTCATCCGCCGGGGAGTGATACATCTCAACCGGGAATATTTAAGCACGGTTCACATATTGTAAAAGTCCTCGACCTGCGACAAAAATTTGGTATTGATGCGACGGATCAAACCCATCCGGGCAACCTTATAATTACAATTTTTGAAAAAGAAAGCTATGCTTTTTGGGTTGATCAAATTCTGGATGTTATTGACTTTCCATCCAAAGGCTGGGGGAATTTACCCCCCGCTTTACCACGCGGCGTTTTTACTCGCACATTATTGTTAAATAAAAAAATTCACCTTTATTCCGAATTTGAAAAGTTAGCCACGATAAATGATCTTGGATATTTAAAACACTATATTCAACATTTAAAAGAACAAGAACAGAAAAAAACCGCCAATGAATCAAAAAATGTAACTGCTTCAACTGCTTCAACTGCTTCAACTGCTTCAACTGCTTCAACAATTATCCGTGAGAAAAAATCAAATACAAGCTCTTCTGTTGAATCAGCTACGTCACATTCAATATCGAAAAATGATTCCACAATAAATTTAAAGCAGGAAAAAATTGCCGCTAAAGCATCTATTCAAAATTATAAACAACGAAACACAACGGTTAATTTAAATAATACAGCCGTAGATAGAACGAGTAACAAATCACCTACAACAAGCGCGTTTAATACGGTAAAAAAAGAGCCTGCATCATCTAACTTTGTTACAAAAAAAGTTCAGCAAACGGCTGTTAATAAAGTAACCACGGTGGTGGCTAAACAAGAAGTTAAAGCTCAACCATCCATTGTAAACAGAACGGTTACTGTTAATAAAAAATTCACCCCTCAAACCTCCTCTGCAAAAAATAATTACACAGGGAAAGAGGACGATGACGACGCATCCAATGTTGGAATAGTTATTTTCTTTTTACTTATGCTGATTTTTTTAGGGGCAGGGGTTTATTACGTATTATTTTCTGATGATAATAAACGAAAATATAAACCATATACCGAACATCAAAAACAAGATATTAAGAAAAACCCTATTCAGATGAAAAATATAAGTAATCCTGAAATAGCTACACCGGCAATAACAGTTAAACCTGAAATTAAAGAAAGCATTGCGAGTGTTCTTCAAACAAACATTGAAGCTAAAACTGAAATTAAAACAGTTCCACCGGCTAGCGAAAGTAAACCCATGGATACCGAAACATTCAGGGCAGGTATTTCTAAAATTGATAATGAAATCACTATTACTCTTCATAGACCGGCTACACAAATACAGTTACTTAAGCCTGCGACAAGCGATAAGATTGAAGAAGCTACAATCGAGCCAGTCACTGAAATAGAGCCCGTTGAAACATTCAGGAAAATTGAGGAAAGTAAAATTATTCTTCCTCAAAAGATCATTCACGAAGTAGTTCATACTGTGGTTAAAGGTGACACCCTATGGGCCATCGCGAAAAAGTATGTTAACGATCCTTTCCTCTACCCAGAGCTTGCTCGATTGAGTAACATTAAAAATCCGCATCGTATTTATCCGGGCAACCGGGTTCGAATACGTTTTATTGATAATTAATTCCTTTTCGAACCCCATAATAACCGAGGAAAATCCATGTTAACTGTGGCTGATTTGCCTGCGCAGGTGCTACAAAATTTACTCAAACCTTATTTACTTGAGGTCAAAACGGTCCCAAATTCTGCCCCTATTCCGGGTAGTTTTTGGGGTGATTCTGAAGCTGGATTAATCAAAAATGAGCTCTATGTACGACCAGAAACACCCGTACATTCTGCCTTACACGAGGCCTGTCACTATATTTGTCTGGATTCCAGACGACGGAATAATCTAAATACCGATGCCGGTGGCGACTATGATGAAGAAAATGCAGTTTGTTACCTACAAATATTATTGGCTGCTAAACTTTCCGGGTGCAGTGCCGATATAGTGATGAAGGACATGGATAGCTGGGGATACACCTTTCGTCTGGGATCGGCTTTTGCCTGGTTTCAGGATGATGCGGAAGATGCCCGGAAGTGGTTACTGCAAGCACAACTCATTGATCAGGATGATTTACCTACTGGTCGATTGCGCACTTAAAGGTATAGATATGGCTTTTGATAATATAAATAACTATTTTGAAAAACTTGTTTTTGAAGCCCTTCAAGATAAATTAGTCAACGATAGTCTGGATAATGACGAGGATTACTTAGCTGATATTGCCTGTGTTGCTCTTAACCAGCTACCTTCACGTTATGTTCGCCACAACGTAGATATGGTTTTTTATATGACAGCTGAAGAAAGAGAACAAAATCAAATCATTGTTGACGATGCTGTACTCATGGCCATCGACTATGTGAATAAACATCGTCATAGCGATCGCCCTGAAACTATTAATCAATAACATCAGAAGAGAAGTTATGTCTGAAAAAAAACCTGTTTACGATACCCGCGTAGAAGTACAGGCAAATTATGTTCTGGAACAATCAGAACCTGAAGAACTACATTATGTTTTCTCTTATACGGTCACGATTGAAAATCATGGTGAAATCCCGGCTAAGTTGTTAACACGTCACTGGTACATTACAGATGCAGATGGCAATGTACAGGAGGTTGAAGGTGAAGGCGTTGTCGGTGAACAACCCCATTTAAAACCCGGTGATGGATTCCGTTATACCAGCGGTACGGTTTTAAAGACACCGGTCGGAAGTATGCATGGTTCATATCATATGCTTGCTGACGACGGCACCGAGTTTGACACCCCTATCGCCCCTTTTACTCTTTCAATACCTCACAGCTTACATTAAAACTTGCCACTAGATTATATTTGCTAGACACTGTCAGCCATGGCAACTTATGCAATTGGTGATCTACAGGGCTGCTATGATTCCCTGTTACGGTTACTCGACAAATTAAAATTTGATCAATCTAAAGATAAAATCTGGTTTGCCGGTGACCTGGTTAACCGCGGCCCTGATTCCTTATCGACTTTACGTTTTGTTAAATCTTTAGGTGACAGCGCCATCACCGTACTCGGTAATCACGACCTTCATTTACTTGCTATCGCATATGGTGTTAAAAAAACACATTCACCTGATATACAGCGCATACTTGATGCAAAAGACCGAGATGAACTTCTACAATGGTTAAGTCATCAACCTTTACTTCATCATGATGCAAAACTCAATTTTACAATCACACATGCTGGCATTTATCCCTTATGGTCATTAAAACAGGCACAAAACTGTGCATCTGAGTTAGAAGATACATTACAAAATAATCTCAGTGAGTTCCTTGATCATATGTATGGTAATAAACCAGAGATGTGGGAAAAATCATTAACAGGTTTTAAACGCTTACGCTTTATTTGTAACAGTTTTACTCGTATGCGTTATTGTGAAGAAGACGGCAGCTTAAATTTCAAAAGCCATGGTGCGCCAGGCTCTCACCCGGAAAACACCCTGCCCTGGTTTGAAGTCCCCAAACGAAAAACAAAAAAAGAACGCATTTTATTTGGTCACTGGTCTACCCTGGGAATGATAAGTAAAAAAAATGTTTACCCATTAGACACGGGGTGTGTCTGGGGTGGAAAGTTAACTGCTTTACGCATAGATACAGAGAAAGCAGAATATATAAGTATTAATTGTCCGGGGGACGCAAATCCAACTGACTATATGAAATAATTAACTGCGTTCCAGAATAACAAAGCTATGCGCGTATCTGTTTTTGTCATCTTTTTTATGAACGATTTTTTCTACTTTGTTCCAGTCACTATTATTAATTTCCGGAAACCAGGCATCGCCCTCTAACTCTGCATGAACAAAGGTTAAATATAATCTATCTGCTTTAGGCAACATTTGCTCATAAAAAGAAGCTCCGCCAATGATCATCACTTCATCAACATCGCCCGCGGCTTTTAATGCTTCTTCAATAGAATGCACAACAATGCTATCACTTGCCTGATAAGATTCATCTCTCGTAATAATAATATTGGTTCTTTCGGGTAACGCTTTTGCACCAAAAGATTCAAATGTTTTTCTTCCCATAATAATGGGTTTGCCCAGAGTATTCTGGCGAAACCATTTCATATCGTTGGGAAGTTTCCAGGGTAAAGTGTTTTTTATACCAATGACTCGATCTTCGGTCATTGCTGCGATCATCGAAATTTTCATTAAACTGCAACTAACCCTTTAATATGTTCGTGCGATTCATAACCTTGCAACTCAAAGTCATCGATGGTGAATTCAAAAATATCTTTTATTTCTGGATTTATTTTCATCGTCGGTAACGGGAAGACATCTCGACTTAATTGTAATTCTGTTTGTTCCATATGATTAGAATATAAATGAGCATCACCGAGTGTGTGTACAAAATCACCTACTTCTAAATCACAGACTTGCGCAATCATCATGGTTAACAATGCATAAGATGCGATGTTAAAAGGCACGCCCAGAAAAATATCGGCACTACGTTGATATAACTGGCAAGAGAGTTTGCCATCAGCGACATAAAACTGAAAAAATGCATGGCAAGGAGGTAATGCCATGTTTTCAATTTCCCCCACATTCCACGCGCTAACAATTAAACGACGGGAATCTGGGTTGTTTTTAATTTGATCGACAACTTGTGTAATTTGATCAATGTGTCGTCCATCTGCAGTTGGCCATGAACGCCACTGTGAACCATAAACAGGCCCGAGGTTACCGTCTTCATCTGCCCACTCATCCCAAATTCTGACTTTATTATCTTTCAGGTATTGGATGTTGGTGTCGCCCTTCAGGAACCAAAGCAACTCATGAATAATCGAGCGAAGGTGGAGTTTTTTAGTGGTAACAACGGGGAAACCGTCGGCTAAATTAAATCGCATTTGGTATCCAAAAACACTAGTGGTTCCTGTGCCGGTACGATCTTCTTTTTTGATGCCGTTATCTCTGACATGGCGCATTAAATCCAGATACTGCTTCACAAACGTCCCCTTCCCTACTCATTTTTGCAGGCTATATTGTGCCAGCTTGCTGCTTAATGTGCGACCAGAAAGTGCGGAGCAGGTTACCTAGACCGCAAGGTGAGGTACCCATAATGAAACCTGTAAGGGTTCTTTGGGCAAGGGAGTACTCGATGAACCAGAAAGGTTCCTAAGTGCGACCAGAACTCAGACAAAAAAATACCGGATGGTTATATCCGGCACTTTATTAAGCAAAGTGAGTATTAACTAATTTTTGAGTCTTTCTGTACAAGCCAAACTAAAACCAGCCCAATAATTATCAATGGTAAAGTCAGAATTTGACCCATGGTAAGCCAATCCCAGGCGATATAGCCCAGATGCGCATCTGGCACCCGAACGAACTCAATCATAAATCTAAATATGCCATAACCAATGAAGAACAGGGCTATTGTCGACATTCTTGAGCGAGGTTTTGAACTGAACCACCACAATATAATAAACAGTACAGCCCCTTCAAGAAATGCCTCATACAGAGGATTCGGATGGCGAGGCAGGTTATCTACAGCAGGGAACTTCATCCCCCAGGGTAAATCTGTCGGTTTACCCCAAAGTTCTCCATTTATGAAATTACCTATTCGACCAAAGCCCAGACCAAGCGGTATTAATGGCGCACCAAAATCCAAAATATTAAAATAGCCCTTTTTGTATTTACGGTTAAATAAGTACATTGCAACTAACACGCCCAGCAAGCCGCCATGAAAAGACATACCACCCTTCCAAACCTGGAAAAGCATTAGTGGATTGCTGACAAAATCAGGGAAAGAATAGAATAAGACATAGCCAACTCGTCCGCCTAAAATAACTCCCATTCCACCATAGAATAACAAGTCATCAATTTGTTCGTAATTCCAGTCCTGGTAATGACGTTTTGTTTGCAAACGCGCTAACCACCATGCACTAACAAATGCCATAACGTACATCAAACCATACCAATGCACTGCCCAACCAAATATTGTGATTGCTACCGGATCAAAATCAACAACCATTATTTCGTTGCTCCAGATTTTATGTGACAAATATATGATTTTAAATAATCAGTTTCTTTCATCGCCGGATGTACCGGATGATCTGGCCCTTGATGGCCCTGTTCTAAAATCTGACATTGCGCATTTGCTAAATAAGAAGCCTGACGAACTTCATTGAGTAGCTGCTCCCGGCCAAGATGATAGGAACATGAAGCAGAAACTAAAACACCTTCATTTTTAATTAAATTCATGGCTAATTTGTTTACCCGTCGATAGGCTAAGCTGCCTTCTTTTAAATCTTTACGACGCTTTACAAATGCAGGGGGATCTAAAATAACAACATCAAATTTTTCACCATCTTCATGAAGTGACTTGAGTACATCAAAAGCATCACCTTCAATACTATTAAAATCACTTTCACGATTATTTAATGCTGCACTTTGTTTTGCCAGGTCCAATGCGAAAGCAGAGCTATCCACGCAAGTGACTTCTTTTGCTCCGGCTTGTAATGCCTGAATACCCCATGCGCCAACATAACTAAAAACATCCAATACCCGTTTATCTTTTACATATTGCTGGGTACGTTGACGATTTAAACGATGATCATAAAACCAGCCTGTTTTTTGCCCATGCTCTAATGATGTAACAAAACGCGTATCATTTTCTTCCAGCTCAATAAGATCAGGTAATTTACCTAATACTGTTTTACTATAAAGTTCCAGACCTTCCAGTTTTCGAGAACCACTATCATTACGAAGCAATATTGTTTTAGGTTTGATAACGGAAGATAACGCTTCAATAATATCATCTTGAATATTATTCATACCTGCAGTTGTAACCTGGATCACTAAGGTATCGTAAAAACGATCAACCACTAAACCGGGTAAAGCATCACTCTCACCAAATATTAAACGGTAGCATGGCACAGAAAAAATCATTTCTCGTAACCGTAAAGCTTCAGATATTTTTTGTATTAATACATCTAAGGTGAGTGTTTGTTTTTCAAAGCGACTTACCAGACGGGCGCAAATTAATGTATTTGGATTGACATAAGCAGTACCTAAAACACGACCACGACTATTTGTCACGTGACACCACTGTCCAACTGCAAACTCTTTTAAAGGTGTTTGTTTGGTATCGACTTCATTGCTATACACCCAGGCATGGCCTGCACGCAAACGTCGATCTTCATTTTTTTTCAATCGTAATTCAGGTAAAAATGCCATTAAAGTTAACCACTTTCAATTAAATATATAAGAAATTCACACTCAAAATATTCGCGTAGTATCGCATGTAAGCTAACTTAATTTCCATTTTTATCTAACAATGCCAGACTGAATTTATTTTAAAGAAGAAGGTTACTAATGCCCTTGAAGTCATTTAAACCAAATTTGAGCAGCCATTTCTCATCATTAAATCCTTCTTGAATAAATTTATGCTCAATAGTGATACGGTATTTATCCATAAATAAACCAACATCAAGTGAGATGCCATAAACCATATCATTATCCAAACTCTCATTATTAGGATAATTCTTATAGGCTCGCACACCAATGCCATACGAGGAGAATGCAGGTGATGTTCTGGCATGTCGTAAATTTAGTCCCACACTGGCAAAAAAGGTTCGATCATTTCGGTTGCGCAACCAGTGTAATGGTGAAAATTCTCCTTCCAGGTAGGTCTTAGTACCATCAAATCGATAAAAAGCTTTTCGATAAGTAAAAACCATCCCGGTCTGGCTTCCGTCAATAGCAACCTCATCAGGAATAAGATGTTGCCATCCACTCGGTGTAACTGAGGAGATTGCCCAAATTTTATTATTTTCATCCACCTCATAGCTGTTTAAAGCCATTTTAGTCAGCTGTATAGGAATTAAACCATATTGATTATCTTTGTCAGATATTTCTAATTTATGCAGTCTTGCAATAACTTTACGTCCTAAGCCAAACATCCAGGTATCTGGATCATCGACCATTTCTGATAATTTTTTATTCGAACCCGTTTCAGGATCACTTTTAAAATTATCCGGGTATATTTTTTTTAATTTCTTTAAACCAATTAAAAGTTTTGAAAAATCAATCTCAGTATCTTTTTTAAGTTCCAAATAAAAAGCATATAAAAAAGCAGGTTTATTTTTTCCATCAATATTTTTATAGTTGGGTAATTTATCTAACCATGCCCATTCAACAAAGCGAGTATTTCCAGAGGAATATGTTTTAAATTCATCTTCCGCCAAAATGCGCACCATCATTCGTGCATTCGTATCACTGCTTCTCAATAAATCTTTAACTAAAAGTTCAACTATTTGTCCAACATAGCGGCCATGTTGATCATGAGAATTTGTTCCATCCTTTAAAGGTCTTATACCCAACTTAATACAATTATTTGTTGGCTTTGATGAAGGTTTATGTGTGCTTAAATATTTTTTCCCTTGTCGCAGACACATGTTAGAAAAATTGATCATGCCATCATAAACACCGGCATAATAATCGAAGTCACGAAATAGTTGCCCGAAGAAAGCGCCAAAGTGAGCAAGGTAGGCTCCAGCTAATGGAGGGTAACGTTCAGTTAACAGTAATCGGCGTAATTTATTATCACCTGTTGAGCTATCAAACTTTTCTCTCAAGGCTCGGTACAATTCTGCATTTGCATAAATTTCTTGTGCCTTAACCCAAAATTTTCCCTGGTTATAAATCCCATAGCCTTCATTGAGTTCATCATCATTTTGTATTTTTACATTTGGAATTCCACGACGTTTGCTTGGTTCCATGTAAATATAATTAACAACTTCATTTTTTAAAATTTCTTTTTCAGATACAGCTTCTTTTATACAGTTTTTATGTATATGTTTACGACATTCCGATAATTCAACAGCAAGACCAAGAGGAACATTGTCAAAAAAACCGCCATCAATAAAATCATAAGTGTAACTTTCATAATGCTTAGGACAAAATAATGCATCGCCCTCCGTTCTAAACGAAGCATTATTATTCTCACTATCAATAACATCACTGCTATTTAAAGTGCCTAACCGACAATAAGATAATCGAATACGGCCAAAGGCAAAGGGATATGCACTTGATGCCAACGCACTCCTGATGATTTCTTTAAAAGGTATAATGCCGTTATTATCATGAGGTAACAAAAGGAAGCCCAGCTCCTTGTTTCGAGTAGGATAATTTAGATTGTTTCTGAAAACAGCAGAACCATTCTGAGTTCTTAACGTTAAAGGAATAACAAAGCGTTGTACTTTTATATTTTGCTTATCTTCTCCCCTACCTATAATTTTTTCCTCTGGTACATGTCGAGTCACCGTTAAGCCAAGATTCAAATAACAATTATCACGATAATTTCGTGCATGTGCTTTTTCAGCAAGGATATTTAGAACATCAGAAAATATATTTCTTGCTAAGACACCATCATGATGTTCACCAAATTGGTCATATTTATTCAGGTCATCGGGTAACAGGCCTTCAATTCCTATCTTTCTCCATGTTTTATTAAACAAATTATCTTCGACTGTTGAAGGTGAATCTTTAACTTCGCAATAACGTAATGCAGCAATCAGGGTATTTATGGCACCTGCAGATGCTCCGGTTATTGCCAGCAAGCGGGTCATTTTATCGCCTTTAAGACGAGCATTACGTAACTGTTCCATTATCACCCAGTTAAGTCCTGCTTCGTAAACACCAAGACTAATACCACCGCTAATGGTTAATGAATAAGGGGTTTTTTGCGCATTGGAATTCTTGCTTGCTGAAAAACTTATTTTCGGAAAAACAACAATAGAAAGGAAAACGATAATTAACAAATGAGTAAAAAAACCTGTACGTATTCTTATCATCCGTTATTACCTTTAACTTTATTTTTTACCCAGTCGGTATGCATCTAAAATTGAAATAATCCAGCCAATTATAAATAGCATCAATAATGTATTTAGAAATGTGTTATCGGAAAAACCGGCTAAACCTGCAGTTTTATTAGAGATGGATTCAATATCCATTGCAGCTCCACTTTTTTGCATCTCTTCAATAATACTATACGCTTTTTGCATTATTTCGCTAATGATTAAGTACAGTAACACGATGTTTGCGCTAATAATTAACCAACCTCGTTTTTTATAACCCAGAGAAATTTGACCAACTCCCGGTAAAACAAGCGCAGATAAAAGTACAGCCTTAACAGATTTATTCATCATTAATTCCCTCTATTAAATTATCCAGTAAAAGCCAGATCTGAGTTTAAATATTCAATTTCATCCTGTGAAGACTGCCGTTGTAATATTTCATTTCGATGTGGAAAACGGCCAAACCTTTCTACAATGCCGCGATGATGTTTTGCAAACTTCCAGTTTTCTGTAAGTCCTGCTTTTTCAAATAAGCTAACCGATAAATTCTGATCATCCATGTTTTCACTGTGCATTAAAGGCATATACAAGAATGCAAGCTGGTCTTTATTTATTTCATCATCAAGGCCTTTTTCAATTGCATTTTTAGTCACCTTTATAGCCATACCTTCGGTACTAAAACTTTCTACCTCATCACGAAACATATTCAATGGAAATTGATCAAATATAATAGCTAAAGCCAAGCAACCATCAGCGCTGTTTTGCCAATCGTTGTATTCTCCACGAATGGCATTTTTCCACACATATTCATAATTTTCTTTTATTTCCTTGTCTAGCTCTTCAGTCGAGTTAAACCACTTTGATTTAATTCTATCTGAATACCAAAATTTGATTATCGATTCTGGTGTTATAGATTCTTCAATTATGGATTCACTCATAATATTTAATCCTTAAAATAAAATTATTTTGCCCATAAAAAAGCCCGCAATCGCGGGCTATTTATAAATGATTTTAAAATGAATTTTTAAAGTTTTCTTTATAACGTTCTTTAAATTCATCCATAGTAAATGCATGATTCTGTGTACCATGAGATTCAATTTTTATCGCACCCATTAATGAAGCTATACGCCCAGTTGTTTCCCAGTCAAGGTCATTCAAAATACCATAGAGAAGACCTGCACGGAAAGCATCGCCACAACCAGTAGGATCATTTATACCAGTTACATTGCAAACTGGAATTTCATGACGATGCCCCTTACTGTAGATATGTGAACCTTTACCACCACGTGTAATAATTAATGCATCTACCATTTCAGCAATTTCACTTGGTGATTTACCGGTGCGTTCTTCAAACAGTTGTGCTTCATAATCATTCAATGCTATCCAGGTTGCCTTTTCCGCAAAGTCTAAAAGATCAGCACCATCAAACATTGGTAAACCCTGACCCGGATCAAAAATAAAAGGAATACCTGCTTCTGCAAAATGTTCTGCATGTTGTAGCATACCATCGCGACCATCTGGTGCAACAATACCAACTTTTACACCGTCTGTTTTCAACACGCTATTTTCATGTGATAAACTCATCGCACCCGGATGGAATGCTGTTATCTGATTATCATCTTGATCGGTTGTAATAAAAGCTTGCCCGGTATATGAATCAACTTCTTTAATATATTTACGGCTGATACCAAATTTATCCATCCATTCAGCATACGGTGTAAAGTCTTTACCTACTGTTGCCATTGGCAATGGCTCTTCACCTAATAATTTTAGATTAAATGCAATATTTCCCGCACAGCCACCAAACTCTCTGCGCATATCAGGTACCAAAAATGAAACATTTAAAATATGAACCTGATCTGGAAGAATATGATTTTTAAATTTGTCATGAAACACCATGATAGTGTCATAAGCAAATGAACCACAGATTAATGCTGACATAGTTAACTCCGAATTAGTTTAATAACTTTAAAAATTTAATTTAAAATTTAGGGATAAATATAATTGACCAAATTACAATGACGCTAATAAGCGAAGTGCTTACAGCTGCCGCACCTAAATCTTTTGCGCGACCTGATAGTTCATGATGTTCGTCACTAACGCGATCAACGATAGCCTCAATACCTGAGTTTAATAACTCAACCATCAATACCAGAAATAAACTTCCGATTAAAATTGCTAACTCAATGCTATTTTCCGCAAAAATAATTGCGAGCGGTAACAGAATAGCACCTAAAAACAATTCTTCACGAAAGGCGGCTTCATTTTTATAGCCTGCTTTATAACCTAACCATGAATAGCCAAAAGCATCGACAAGTCTACTAAGGCCTTTTTTTCCCGGTTTTGCCATTTTATTATCCCTAATTAATAATTATTCCTTATTATAACGATTGAAAAGACAAAGACCACAAAAAACAGAGTTAAACATTCATTTCAATGTAAAACTGATATTTATTTGTGGTCCATGTTAAATCGACAGCAAGATTGTGATTATTCAGCAGTCCAGGTTAAATCAAGTTCTTTGGCTGCCTTCACATCATCTAACCTTCTAACTGGTAATGTATAAGGTGCACCTTTCACTTTTTCTGCATCGGTTTCCGCTTCTTTTTGAATGGCAATCATTGCTTCAATAAAGCCGTCTAATGCATCTTGTGCTTCTGTTTCCGTGGGTTCGATTAAGAAACATTCAGGTACAAGTAAGGGGAAATAAGTCGTTGGTGCATGGAAACCATAATCCAATAAGCGTTTAGCAAAATCCATTGCATTCACATTGAGGTCTTTTGCTTGCTTCTTCAAAGTCACAATAAATTCATGTGTCGCTTTACGATTTGGGAACGCTAATTCAAAACCTGCTTTCTCTAATTGTTTCATCATGTAGTTAGCATTTAATGTTGCATATTCAGCAACACGGTGCATGCCATCACAGCCTAATAAACGTGCATAAATATAAGCGCGCAATAGAACACCTGAATTACCCATAAAGGCAGATAAACGACCAATACTTTGAGCATTATTTTTTTCTGTTACTACATGATATTCATCATCAACTTTAGTCACCATGGGCACAGGCAAGTAAGGGATCAAACGTTCACTTACACCAACTGGCCCCGCACCAGGACCACCACCACCATGCGGTGTTGAAAACGTTTTATGTAAATTCATATGGATAACATCAAAGCCCATGTCACCCGGTTTTACTTTTCCTAAAATAGCATTCAGGTTCGCACCATCGTAATAAAGTAACCCACCTGCTTTATGTACGATATCGGCTATTTCTTTTATACGGCGCTCAAACACACCCAGAGTAGACGGATTCGTTAACATAATACCAGCCGTGTGTGGACCAACGGCTTCTTTTAATGCTTCGATATCAACATCGCCATCACTGTTGGTTGGGATTTCACGTACTTTAAAGTTACACATGGTTGCTGTTGCAGGGTTTGTTCCATGTGCTGCATCAGGCACTAAAATTTCTGTGCGTTCAGGATCACCTTTGCCGCCATTAGAAGCATCATGATAAGCTCGAATCATCGCGATGCCGGCAAACTCACCTTGAGCACCGGCCATCGGTGACAGCGATACTTCTTTCATACCCGTAACATCTTTTAGAATTTCCTGTAAGTCGTACATACAGGCAAGAAAACCCTGACTCATGTTTGCAGGGCTATCGGGATGACGATTTAAAAATCCAGGCAACATCGCTAAAGTATTACACGCACGTGGGTTGTATTTCATTGTGCATGATCCAAGTGGATAAAAATGCGTATCAATCGAAAAGTTTTTAGTAGATAACTTGGTGTAATGACGCACAGCCTGCATTTCAGATACTTCTGGAAGCACAGGTTTATCTGCACGTAAAAATTCGCTTGGAATATCTGTTTCGCTGTTTACGTTTGCAGGTTGTTGCGCGGTATTTACGCGACCTGATTTTGATTGTTCAAAAATTAACATTGTGAACCTCTATATCTTTTTAATATTCTTTAATTTAAAACTTTTGTAGGTACGAATTCATTCGTACGCAACACTATAAGCAACCATAAAGGTTAATATTGACACCCGCGTTCGAATGAATTCGAACCTACAAATAATTAAACATTCATGTATCCGATTAACAAACTATGATTTCTTCGATAACTTGGTAACTAAATCTGCATACGTTTGTAAGTCTGCATCCGTTTTTGTTTCTGTTGCACAAATCAACATAACGTTACCCAACTCAGGATAATCATCACTAATATCTACACCTGGCAAAATTTTACGTGCAGTCATTTCCATCATGAGTTCATCTGTAGGCAGATCAAATAGCATCACTGATTCATGGAAAACGGGACGATTAAATAAACGACGTGTTTTTCCAGTGCTTTCTAATTTTTTAACCAAACTTTCAGTATTGTTGTGACTTGCCTGTGCAACTTTAGTTAAACCATCTGGACCTACGATTGCCATATATATAGTTGCAGCAGTAACCAATAAGCCTTGGTTAGTACAAATATTTGATGTCGCTTTTGAACGGCGAATATGTTGCTCACGTGCTTGCAAAGTTAGGGTAAAACCTTCTTTACCATCGAGATCAACTGTACGGCCAATAATACGACCTGGCATTTGACGAACATATTTTTCACGACAGGCCATAAAACCAAAGTAAGGACCACCTGATGATAACGGTGCACCTAAGGGTTGACCTTCACCACATGTAATATCTGCACCAATCTCACCCCAACTACCCGGTGCTTTTAATAATGCTAACGATGTCGGATTAACAATCGCGATGACTAACGCTTTGTGTTCATGTGCCCAATCGGTTAAGGCATCAATATCTTCTAACACACCAAAGTAATTGGGTTGTGGAATCACTAACGCTGCGATATCACCGGGATCTTTAGGTAAGCTATCAGCTCGAATGTGACCGCCTTCCATATCAAAGTCTAACTCTTCAAAAATAATGCCCTGGCCTTTACAAATATTATGTGCAACCTTGCGATACTGAGGATGAACCGTACGTGGCATCAAAATACGTTTTGATTTTGATTTACGGTTAGCACGAATTGCCATAAGCACTGCTTCAGCAAGTGCAGATGCTCCGTCATATAAAGACGCATTTGAAATATCCATGCCCGTCAAACTTGCCATCATGGTTTGATATTCATAAAGCAGCTGTAAGGTGCCCTGACTTGCTTCTGCTTGATAAGGTGTATAAGCCGAATAGAATTCACCACGCGTGGTGATTTCCCAAACTGCCGCAGGAATATGATGTTCATACGCACCGGCACCGGCAAAACATAAAGCACGCGAATCTCTTTCAGCGTGCTCGCTCATTATACGAGAAATTTCCAT
This sequence comes from Gammaproteobacteria bacterium, assembly GCA_030594815.1. Taxonomy (GTDB): domain Bacteria; phylum Pseudomonadota; class Gammaproteobacteria; order UBA6429; family Thiohalophilaceae; genus JAGLTQ01. The sequence goes on along the minus strand of JAUVEN010000010.1, from coordinate 661 downwards.
CTCACTTACACCTTCAGGAACTTTAGTGAGTCCTTCAGTACGTAACTCTGCTGGAATTTCATCAAATAAACTTTCAATACTTTCCGCGCCAATCGCGGCAAGCATTGATTTAACATCTTCTTCGGTATGCGGAATAAATGGCATTGCTTTTACACCTTAAGCTTTATGTTATTAAACGGTAATTAACGTTTATGTAATATTTATATATTCCGGTCACGGAACGAAGAGAAACAAATACTTATTATCTTTTGTAGGCCGGCCTCATAGTGCCTCTCATATAAATATTGGAGGGTATCGGGCCGACGGTACGAGATAAATCTTCTGTTTACCTAACTTATCCACTCGAACCTGTCGGCCTGAAGACCGACCTACATATGTTGCGACAACATATAACAATTAATTCGTTGAAGTTGTGCTGGCAAGGCAGATGAATTATTTAAAAACGGAGTTGGCATCAGGCCAATGAGTATTTTAAATAATTTATCTAACGCCGCCAGCGCGACTTCAACGAATTAATTTAGTCTTCGGCTACGATTTCTGCGTACTCATCTGAGTCCATCAACTCATTAAACGCACCATCGTCTTCTGGTTTAATTTTAAAAATCCAGCCATCGCCATAAGCATCATGATTGATTGTTTCTGGTGCATCACCTAGAACTTC
>JAUVEN010000053.1 GCA_030594815.1 Gammaproteobacteria bacterium | reverse complement strand
AGCTGGGAAAAATACGGTTCTGGTCTTATCACTTTCCACGGTCAAACAGGTAACATCATGTTTATCGGTACTGACTCAGGTCGTATCCAGCATTTCTTCGATGAAATCAATGAATATGGTTGGGATTTAGGTGGTGCAGGTCCTTGTGTACGTACTGCAATGTCTTGTGTTGGTATGGCGCGTTGTGAGCAATCTTGTACAAATGAACATGCTTTACATCGTCACCTTGTAAACGAATTTACTGATGACGTTCATCGTCCAGCACTTCCTTACAAATTTAAATTCAAAGTGTCTGGTTGCCCAAATGATTGTCAAAACGCAATTGAGCGTGCAGATTTCGCGGTAATCGGTACATGGCGTGATGACATGAAGGTTGACCAGGCTGAAGTTAAAAACTTTGTTGACCTTAAAGGTCGTCAATACATGATCGACAACGTTATCACTCGTTGCCCGACTAACTGTATGACTTTAGCTGATAACGATGAATTAACTATTGATAACAGCAACTGTGTTCGTTGTATGCATTGCTTGAATGTTATGACTAAAGCTTTATCTCCTGGTGATGATAAAGGCGTAACAATTCTTGTTGGTGGTAAACGTACTCTTAAAATCGGTGACTTAATGGGGACAGTAATTGTTCCTTTCAAGAAACTTGATACTGCTGAAGATTATGAAGAAATTGTTGAAATGGCCGGTGATATCATCGACTTCTTTGCGGAAAATGCATTAGAGCATGAACGTACAGGTGAAATGATTGAACGTATTGGCTTAGTAAACTTCCTTGAAGGCATCGACATCGATGTTAATCCACACATGATTAGCAGCCCACGTCAATGTTCTTACGTTCGTATGGACGGTTGGGATGAAGAAGCTGAAAAATGGTTTGAACGTAAAGCTGAAGAAGCTTCTGCGTAATTCAAACACATTTATTTTAACGAATTTGATTTAAAGAACTAGGAGATTAACATGGCTCTTGAAGACATGCGTTCACCGATAGAATCTGGTTGTCCTGACGGCTTCCAATACATGCATCCAACAATGCGTAAAAACTTCGGTCAGTGGAAATACCACGAGCATCCACGTCCAGGTGTATTACTTCACGTTGCTCACAGCGGCGATGAAATCTGGACTGTAAAATGTGCAACTCAGCGTATCCTGGATGTGTACTCTTTACGTACATTAATGGATATTGGCGATAAGTTTGCTGATGGTTACATCCGTTTCACTTTACGTTCAAACATTGAATACATGGTAACTAAAGAAGCTCAGGTTGAGCCTCTAATCAAAGCAATTGAAGACGCTGGCTTTATGGTTGGTGGTACTGCTAACTCTGTTGCTATGATGTCTCACACTCAAGGTTGGTTACATTGTGATATTCCAGGTACTGATGCATCTGGTGTTGTTAAAGCGATGATGGATGAATTAATCGACGACTTTAAAGAATGTAACATGCCTAACCGCGTACACATCACGACTTCATGTTGTCAGATCAACTGTGGTGGTCAAGGTGATATCGCGATCAATGTTCAGCACACTAAGCCACCAAGAATCAATCATGATTTAGTTGCTAACGTTTGTGAACGTCCAACAGTTGTTGCTCGTTGTCCAGTTGCTGCGATTCGTCCTGCAATGGTTAACGGTCGCCCTTCACTGGAAGTTGATGAGAAGAAATGTATCTGTTGTGGTGCTTGTTTCCCACCTTGTCCTCCAATGCAAATCAATGATCCAGAAAACTCTAAGTTAGCTATCTGGGTTGGTGGTAATCACTCAAATGCTCGTAGCAAGCCTAGCTTCCAGAAATTGGTTGCTGCTGGTATCCCGAATAACCCACCACGCTGGCCTGAAGCTACGGCTATCGTTAAACGCATTCTTAAAGAATACAAAGAAGGCGCGAAGGATTGGGAACGTATCAACGACTGGATCGACCGTATCGGTTGGCCGCGTTTTTTCGAAGTTACCGGTTTACCGTTCACTAAGTATCACATTGATAACTGGCGCGGCGCTCGTAACAGCTTGAACGCTTCTACTCACATCCGTTTCTAGAAAAGGATTGAATTATGAAGTTTAGTATTCAAGTAAGTGAAGGACCTTATAACCATGAGTCTTCTGTGACAGCGATTAACTTTGTTAAAGCTGCTGTAGAAGCGGGTCATGACATCTTCCGCGTGTTCTTTTACCACGATGGTGTTAATAACGGCACTAACTACGCAACTCCACCACAGGATGACATGAACATCCAGAAGACGTGGTCTGAGTTAGCAGCAGCACACGACATCGATTTAGTTGTCTGTGTTGCGGCAGCGCAGCGCCGTGGCATCGTTGATGAAGGCGAAATGACACGTAACAAGAAAGATGGCATGAACATCATGGACGGCTTCCGTATTTCTGGCTTAGGTCAGTTAATCGAAGCGGGTATTGAATCTGACCGTCTTGTTGTTTTCGGCGATTAATTAAAGGGTCTCTATAATGTCTGATGCAAAGAAATTTATGTACATCAACCGTAAGGCACCCTACGGTACAATTTACGCTTGGGAATCCCTTGAAGTTGTACTAATTGGCGCTGCTTTCGATCAAGAAGTCTCTTTGGCTTTCGTTGATGACGGTGTTTATCAATTAATGAAAGGTCAGGATACAACAGAAGTTGGTATTAAGAACTTCTCTCCTACCTATGCTGCTTTAGGTGATTACGATGTAAATAAAATTTATATCGAAAAAGAATCATTGGAAGCACGCGGCTTAACTTTAGATGACCTTCAACATTTAGTCTGGGAAGACGAAGATGAAGATTGGGCTGAAAAAGATTCAATCCGTGTTGTAACTTCTGCTGAACTTGCTGAGATTTTTGAACAGCAAGATATTACGCTAAGTTTCTAAGCGAGGAATTGAAAATGTCTATATTACATACTGTAAACAAATCCACTTATGAACGTGACACATTAGAAGCTTGCGTTCGTCTTGCAGCAAAAGGCGGTTCTGTCCTTTTGATTGAAGATGGCGTATATAGCGCAATGAGCGGTGGTAACAAATCCAGCGTTATCGAAAATGCTAAAGATTTAAGCTTTTATGTGCTCGGTCCAGATATCAAGGCTCGAGGCTTAGGTGAAGATCGTTTAATCGATGGTATTAAAGTTGTCGATTACAAAGGTTTTGTCGAGTTAACTGTATCAAACGATTCAGTTACTGCTTGGCTTTAATATTTATAAACTAGGAGAATTATCATGGCTGCTATTGAAGTAGACGGTAAAAGTTTTGAAGTTGATGAAGAAGGTTATTTAGAAGATTTAACAACATGGGTTCCTGAAATAGCGGGAGTTATGGCTAAATTAGATGACGCTGAGTTAACTGATGCACACTGGGAAGTTATTAACTTCTTACGTGAGTACTACGAAGAATACCAAATCGCACCAGCTGTACGTGTATTAACTAAAGCGATTGGCAAAAAATTGGGTAAAGATAAAGGTAACAGCAAGTACTTGTACGAATTGTTCCCATATGGCCCAGGTAAGCAAGCTTGTAAATATGCAGGTCTGCCTAAGCCAACTGGTTGCGTATAAACGTAGCAAGTTAGTTTGTATTAAGAGGGGTTTTCACCCCTCTTCTTACAGTAATAAGATTTATTTATTTTTGTTTTATTAAGAAAAGGAACGGTTAGATGTCGGCATCCGTAGTCTATGCACTAGCATTCTATTTAGCCTCCGCCATATTTATTATTGGTGTTGTTCGTAAGATCGTGCAATACGCAAAAATACCTGCGCCATTAAAAATTCCAACAATGCCTGCGCCTACTACACAGGCTGGGGTTGTCGTGCGCATGTTTACTGAAGTTGTTTTGTTTAATAGCTTATTCAAGTCTAATAAATGGATTTGGATTTTTGGTTGGATGTTCCACTTCGCATTATTGCTCGCAGTGTTCCGTCACTTGCGTTATGTGATTCCAGCAGACTCATTTTTAATGCCTCTTATTGGACATGAAATTGTTCAAGCCTTTGGTAAGTATGCCGGCTTTGCAATGCTTGCCGGTCTAGGTGGCTTATTTGCACGTCGTATTTTTGTTGACCGTGTACGTTATATTTCAAGTCCTTCTGATTACGCTATGTTGTTACTTATCATGGGGATTGCAGGCACAGGTTTGATGATGTCTTTCGTAGAACACACTGACATCGTAATGCTTAAAGAATTTATGCTTGGGTTGTTAATCTTTAACATACAACCTCTTCCATCTGACACAAATCTGCTCGTTCATTTGGGTCTTGTTATTGCATTAATGATTATCTTCCCAATTAGTAAGCTGTTACATGCTCCTGGTGTGTTCTTCAGCCCTACTCGTAATCAGGTTGATAACGCAAGAACGAAACGTCACCTAGCACCATGGGCTGCAGAGTTAGAAGCAGATCGTAAAGCTGGGGAATAAGAAAACCGTAAGGTTCTTAGAGGATAATTAAAGTGGCAGATTTCGAAACACCCGAACTACAAGAATATTCAGTTGTTCCTAAATTAGAAAAAGGAACAATGGCAGGCAGCGCACCTTTTATCGCAAAGCCACAATTCCAGGAGCCTTTAGGTTACCCCGGTGAGTTGGTTGATAACTGGGAAGAAAAAGTTATCACTAAAATGGATGACCTTCGCGGTAAGTACCGTGGTTTCCAAGTATTTTTAGACAGTTGTGTTAAATGTGGTGCGTGTACTGATAAGTGTCACTACTACTTAGGTACAAAAGATCCTAAAAACATGCCTGTTGCACGACAAGATCTTCTACGTAAGGTTTATCGTCGTTACAGCACATTCGCAGGTAAATTCTTTGGTGCATTAGGCATCCCTGGATTTGTTGGTGCGGCTGACTTAAACAAAGAAGTTTTAGATGACTGGTACTCTTATTTCCACCAGTGTTCACAATGTCGTCGTTGTTCTGTTTACTGCCCTTACGGTATTGATACTGCAGAAATATCAATGGCTGCTCGTGAAATCATGGCGACTGTTGGTGTTGGTCAAAAATACTGTAATCAAATTATTGCAAAAGCACAGACCATTGGTAATAACTTAGGTTTACCACAACCTGCTCTGCTTGACACTTTAGAAGGCCTAGAAGAAGAAGTTGAAGAAGATACCGGTGTTGCGGTTAAATTTCCGTTAGACCAAAAAGGTTGTGATATCTTATTGATTACGCCTTCTGCGGATTTCTTCGCAGAGCCGCATGTTGATGGCTTAATGGGTTACGCCAAAGTATTCCACGAATCAGGCATTAGCTGGACAATGAGTTCATCAGCTTCAGAAGCAGCTAACTTCGGTATGTTCATTGGCTCATATGAGACTATGCGTACACTTTCATTGCGTATTCGTGAAGCCGCACTTGAATTAGGCGTGAAGCGTATTATTTTTGGTGAATGTGGTCATGCTTGGCGTGTTGCTTACAGTTTCTTAAACACATTAGCTGGTCCTTGGGACTTCCTGGATCAGAACTACCCTATACCTCAACATATTTGTGAATTCACAAATGACATGATCGAAAAAGACGAACTCAAATTTGATAAGTCAGCCAACGATCATATGACCTTAACCTTCCACGATTCTTGTAACGTGGCGCGTGGTTCACGCATGGGCGATAAGCCAGGTGGTCAAATGGATATTCCTCGCGCGGTAATCAAAGCAGTTTGTAATAACTACGTTGATATGCCAAACGACACAATCGGCGAAGCAACATTCTGTTGTGGCGGCGGTGGTGGTCTGTTAACAGACGATCTAATGGAATTGCGTGTTAAAGGCGCGCAACCTCGAATGGAAGCTTATAAATCTACAGTAGATAACAGTGGTGTAACTAACCTCGTGGCTATCTGTGCAATTTGTAAGAGTCAATTTACTAAGGTTTTACCGTACTACGGTTTCGGTATGACCGACATTCTTAGTCTTCATCAACTCGTCAGTGATGCAATTATTCTCACTGGCTCTGAAGATGATACTAGCGAAGATAGCGACACTAACGAATCAGAATAAATTGTAATCCCTAACCGGATTCATCAGGAGAAAAAACATGGCTACATCCCGTGATGACATGCAAGACCAAAAACTAACCTTCCGTATGTTTGAAGACGGAGAAGACTTAAGAACAGGTGACTGGGCGAAGCAAATCTTCAAAGAAGATACTTCACACAAGTGTCCAACTTATGTCAACCGTACTCCTCCTTGTCAGGGTTCTTGCCCTTCAGGTGAAGATATTCGTGGTTGGTTAGATATCGTACGTGGTATCGAAAAGCCAGACGGCGACACTAGCATGCAAGAATATGCATTCCGTCGTTCTACGGCTGCGAATCCATTCCCTTCTGTTATGGGTCGTGTATGTCCTGCTCCTTGTCAAGACGGTTGTAACCGTAATCAGGTAGAAGACTTCGTTGGTATCAACGCAGTTGAGCAGTTCATTGGTGATTCAGCTTTAGAAATGAAATTAAAGTTCACTTCTGGTAAAGACACAGGAAAGAAAATTGCAATCATTGGTGGCGGTCCAGCTGGTTTAGCAGGCGCATACCAATTACGTCTTAAGGGTCATGCAGTAACATTGTTTGATAACCATAAGACATTAGGCGGCATGATGAAATATGGTATCCCTGGCTACCGTACTCCTCGTGACGTACTCGATGGTGAAATCGATCGCATTATTGATATGGGTGTTGACGTTAAAATGGACACCTGGATTGGTAAAGACATCACTGTTGAACAACTCGAAAAAGATTACGATGCGATTCTTTGGGCTATTGGTGCTCAAGCGGGTCGTCAACTTCCTATTCCTGGTGCAGACGAAGCTGCAAATGTTCTAACAGGTGTGGATTTCTTAGAAGCATTTAACGATGGTCGCTTACAACTTGTAACTGAAAAGGTTGTTGTAATCGGTGGTGGTGATACTTCTATCGATGTGGCATCTGTTGCTCGTCGTTTAGGTCATATTACAGAAACTCATGAAAGTGACCGTCCAGAAAATGTGGTTTTAGGTCATACTGCTCATGACGTTGCTTCTTCAGCTGTTCGTCAGGGCGCAGAAGTTATGCTTTTATCTCGTTCTTCAATTGCAAACATGCCTGCGGCACAGCATGAAATTGATGATGCAGAACGTGAAGGTGTTTCAATCGTTGGTTGTGTTAGCCCGGTTGAAGTTATTACAGATAAAGATGGTCGTGCGACTGCATTGAAAGTTGCAAAACTTGAAGATGATGGCAAGACAGTTATCGAAGGTTCTGAATATGAAATCGAACTTGACTTACTTGTTTCTGCAATCGGTCAAGGTGGTAAGTTCGACGGTTTCGATGACATGGCAAACGATCGTGGTTTAATCGATGCAGATGCTCACTACCAGGTACCGGGTAAAGAAGGTCACTTCGTATGTGGTGATATTGTTCGCCCTCACCTTTTAACTACTGCGATTGGTCAAGCATCTATTGCTGTTGAAAGTATTGAACATTACTTCGCTAAAGAAGAGATGGGCAAGCGTCCAAAAGTTGATAAGCATCACTTCGATTTATTAAATAAATTAAAAGAAGCGGGTTTATCTCCTGAAGAGTATGAGCATGGTACTGTTGAAGCGACTGATACTGAAAACTTCTCTATTCATAACTATGAAGATCGTTCAGCTCATGAAATTATCACATCTGATGAGTTATTCCTTGGACATTTTGAATATACAGCGCGTCATATACGTTCTGAAGATGTTCCGGATTCTGACCAGGTATTAGGTCACTTCCAGGAACGTATGAAAGGTCTTTCTACTGAAGAAGCGACTGAAGAAGCGGATCGTTGCATGAGCTGCGGTATGTGTTTCGAGTGTGATAACTGTGTTATCTACTGTCCACAAGATGCGGTTTATCGTGTGCCTAAGAAAGATGCAACAATGGGGCGTTATGTTGCAACTGATTACTCTAAATGTATTGGTTGTCATATCTGTGCTGATGTATGTCCTACTGGTTACATCGACATGGCAATGGGCGACGCTTAATTTAGTTAGATAAATATTAGTATAAGAAGAAACTGAGGATTGCTGTAAATGATGTCATTTAGACAATTTGCAAAACATCTAGTCATATTGGTAGGGCTAACGGCCCTTCCAATTTTGTCTAATGCTGGTGATTTGGGACCTACTCCACCTAAAGCTAAAATGAATTTTTCAGATAACTCCAAATGTGTAAAACCAATTGCTGATATCCGTAGAAATCACATGGAGCTTTTAAAACATAAGCGTGATGAAACAATGCGTGAAGGTGTACGTACAAAAGATAATAGTCTAGTTGAATGTATTGACTGTCATGTGACACCAAACAAAAAAGGTGAATATGCTCGCTTTGGTGAAGATGAACATTTCTGTAGTAGTTGTCATAACTACGCTGCAGTTAATGTAGATTGTTTTGATTGTCATTCAGATTTACCAGAAGACGCAGCAAAAATACTTCGCTCATCAAATAATCCTCATAATATGACTGAAGGAGGCAAAAAATAATGTCTAATTCAAATCATACAAATACATACCGTCGTAAATTTTTAGCTCAATCTGCCGCAGTTGCAGGTTTAGCCATTGCGCCGGGAATCATTTTAAATCAAGTAGCACATGCAAAATCAGATGCCGATAAAGCATCATCAGCCAATCGTTGGGGCATGTTAATTGACACCAACAAATGTAATAAAGGTTGTACGGATTGTGTGACTGCTTGTAAAACAGAAAATGCTTGGGGTGCAGGCGAAACGCATTCAAGTGAAGAACAACAAGCACAATGGATTCGTAAAGTTACCATTACTGACAAACAAACAGGTCATGTTCAGTCATTACCTTTAATGTGTCAGCACTGTGAAACTGCACCTTGCGTTGATGTTTGCCCTACTGGCGCATCAATGAAACGTGAAGATGGTATCGTTCAGGTTGATAAACATATTTGTATCGGCTGTCGTTATTGCATGATGGCATGCCCATATAAAGCACGTTCGTTTATTCATGAAAAACTTGAACTACAAAAACCAACTGCACCACGTGGTATCGGTACAGTAGAAAGCTGCAACATGTGTGCTCATCGAGTAGATAAAGGGCAAGACCCTGCTTGTGTTGAAGCATGTAGTAATGCGCAACATGGTGCGATGCTCTTCGGAGATTTGAAAGACGCGAACAGTGCAATTTCAATTGAATTGAAAAAACATGGCGGCGAACAAATTCGTGCAGACCTCGGTTTAAATACCGGCGTACGCTACCAGGGTCTTTAAGGCTAAGGTTCCTGTAATAATATATACCTATTAAAAAATTGGTAAGAGAAGCTTCATATGAAAAAAGCAGTTTTCAAACAAATTGACGGTAATAGTATTAACTATTGGATGTTACTTGCCCTTCTTGGCAGTTTTGCTCTCGCAGCTGTTGGTGCACACTTTTATATGGAACATGGCGGTCATTATGTGACTGGCATGAACAACCAAATCGTATGGGGTTTACCACACGTATTTGCTGTATTCCTTATTGTTGCTGCATCTGGAGCACTTAATGTCGCTTCAATCTCATCCGTGTTTAACAAAACTGCTTATAAACCATTAGCGCCGCTTTCAACTCTTGTTGCCATTGCATTATTGTCTGGTGGTTTAATGGTTCTGGTTCTTGATTTAGGTCGTCCAGATCGTTTAATCGTTGCGATGACGGTTTATAACTTCAAATCTATTTTTGCCTGGAACATGATTTTCTACAATGGGTTCTTCCTTATCGTTGGTATCTATGCCTGGACAATGTTGCAGCGTAACCTGAATAAGTACAGCCGCATTGCAGGCTTCACAGCTTTCATATGGCGTTTAGCATTAACAACAGGTACCGGTTCAATTTTTGGTTTTCTTGTTGCTCGTCAGGCTTATGACGCTGCAATCATGGGACCTATGTTTGTTGTAATGTCATTTTCATTTGGTTTAGCTATTTTCTTATTAATCGTGATGGCAACATATAAATGGACAGATCGCCCTCTCGGTGATGCAACATTTAATCGCTTAAAAAATCTTCTTGGTGTATTTGTTGCTGGTGTACTCTACTTTGTTGTTGCACAACACTTAACAAATTTATACGCTACAGAACATCATGGTGTAGAAGCCTTTATTCTCAGAGATGGCGGGATTTATACTCAGCTGTTCTGGTATGGCCAAATTATTATGGGTGGCTTGATTCCATTAGCACTTATCTATCACCCAACTACCGGAAAATCTCGTACAGCAATTTCAATTGCTTCGATATTAATTGTTCTTGGTGGACTTATTCAAATGTATGTCATCATCATTGGTGGCCAGGCATACCCATTAGAATTATTCCCGGGTAAAGAAGTTTCAAGCTCTTTCTTCGACGGAGTAGTTAATTCATATAGCCCTACTTTAGCAGAAGCTCTTTTAGGTATTGGTGGCTTTGCTGTGACACTCTTCATGGTTGCTTTTGCTGTTAAAATTATGAAATTTTTACCAGAATCTTTAGCTGACGAAGCTGTTGATCCACATCACAGCAAGTAATAAACAATATTAATCTCTTGTTGAAAGAGGTCAGATCGCTCACACGATTTGCCCTCTTTTTGACGTTTTGGGAGGTCTAAAATGCAGCGACTTCTTATCTCTGCAGCACACAAATCTTCAGGTAAAACGACACTAACTATCGGCTTATGTGCTGCGCTACATGCCCGTGGTTTACGTGTGCAGTCTTACAAAAAAGGCCCCGACTACATTGATCCTATGTGGTTGTCCCGCGCATCTCATAGTGATTGTCATAACCTCGATTTCCAAACAATGTCTGATGGTGAAATGCTGGCTACTATTTCTCAATATTCTAAAGATAGTGATATTACGCTCATCGAAGGAAATAAAGGACTGTTTGATGGTGTAGCTATTGATGGCAGTAATAGCAATGCTGCCGTCGCTGAGCTAACAAAGACTCCTGTCATTTTAGTAATAGATACGCTTGGAATGACACGCGGTATCGCTCCCCTGCTTCTTGGTTATCAGGCATTCAATAAAGAAATCAGTATTGCAGGCGTTATTCTAAATAAAGTTGGTGGTCCACGTCATGAGCAAAAATTACGAGATGTAATTGATCAATATACTGATATCCCGGTAGTAGGTGCAGTACCTCGTTTAGATGAACTCAATATTACCGAAAGACATCTTGGTCTAATCCCCAGTAATGAAGCAACAAATACAAATGAAGTGATTTCAAAAATTGCTCAAATTATAGAGAAGCATGTTGATGTTGATTTGCTTATTAAAATTTCAGCATTAGCGGAAACTTTACCTCAAACTAATTTTAAATTATCAACAGATGAAAAACCAATAACACTTAAAGTTGGAATTGCACGTGATGCTGCATTTGGCTTTTACTATCCTGGCGATCTAAATGCCTTCCGTGCTGAAGGTGTTGAACTTGTTGAGTTCGATACCTTAAATGATAAAACATTACCCGTTGTAGACGCACTGTTTATCGGTGGTGGTTTTCCTGAAAGCTGGATGAATGAACTTGAAGCAAACGTGAGTTTACGTCAGCAAATAAAAGACAGCATTGAATCTGGACTTCCTGTATATGCCGAATGTGGTGGATTAATGTACCTGTCTAAAAGCATCAGTTGGAATGGAAAACAATCTCAAATGGTCGGGGCAATTAATTCTGATATATTGATGAATAAGAGGCCTCAAGGCCGTGGTTATGTCTCATTAAAACAGACAAAAAATGCGCTTTGGCCAAATATAAAGCCAGATAATGCTAATATTGAAATATCAGCACACGAGTTTCATTATTCTGGATTTAAAAATCCTGCTGAACTGGATGCAAATGAAAATATGAAATTTGCCTATGAGATGAAACGAGGTAGTGGTATTACAGGTAATTACGATGGTCTAATCTATAAGAACTTACTTGCCAACTACGCACACTTACGTGACACAAGTCGATATCACTGGGTTTCCAGTTTTGTTGAATTCATTCGACAGGTCAAATCATAATTTGATATAATTGACTAAATCACTAGGTCTTTAGTGATGCTAAGTTTTAATAAATAATTTATTTGGAGTAATCATGATTACAGTTTCAAAAGCCGCAGCAGAACAAATTTTAGATTCTACCAAACAAGCTGATTCAGAAGGTTTAAAATTACGCCTTGCTGCCACTAAAAAAGATGATGGCAGTATTGAATATGTAATGGGTTTTGAAGATCGTGATTTAGATGATGACATCTTTTTTGATAGTGAAGGTGTTAAAATTGTTGTTTCCGCGAGCTGTTATGAATTGTTAAAAAATACAGAACTTGATTATGTTAAGTTAGATGATGTCGAAGAAATGCAGTTTATTTTTAAAAATCCAAATGATCCAAATTACAATTCAAATGAGACAGGTACAGAACACCACTTCTAGTTGTGTAAATAATATCTCATGACGGCTGACATACAAAAGCAATCTAAAAAGAATATTAATGTAGATAGCGGATCGCCTTCTTTATGGAAGAGTCCGCTGTGTTCAACAGTATATGGATTAGGTTTTGTTATTTCACTTTTAGCGTTGTCTGGAATATTATCAATTTCATTTCAACATATTTCTTTTTATTATATAACCCCCATCCTTTTTGTTGTTGCGATTTATCTTATTATTATTTTATTTAAACAAGTTCGTAGTAATTTTATTACTCCTCTTAATAATTTACGTCAGTGGTCTGAGGAAATGCTTGAAGATAATCATTCCGCACGAATCTCTGTTAAGCAACAAAGCAATTTTACTAACATATTTAAAGGAATTAATGTTTTAAGTGATCGGTTGGAGACTTTAACTCTGGATATGCAAAGTCAGGTAAGAAAACAGACTAAACATATTGAACGAAAAACTCACTCTCTCGAGGTTATTTATGATGTTGCTGCAAGCATAAATATATCTCGTGACCTTGATGATCTACTTACTCGCTTTCTATTTACTTTAAAAGATGTGGTTCATGCTCGCGCAGCAGTTGTACGATTATTAACTGATGACAATCAAATGAGATTAGTGGCAAGCATCGGTCTTGATGACGATCTTATGGAAAGAGAACAAACTATACCGTCTAATGAATGTTTATGCGGTATAGCTTATAAAGACGGTGATGTTCATTTTCAGGACAATGTACAAAAATGTAATAAAATTATTGGCCGGGAATTCTTTGATGATGATGACACTGACATAGGCATGATCGCTGTACCACTTCAATACCGTGGTAATACTTTAGGTGTTTATAATCTATTTGTTAACAATCGAGAATTTCATAATCAGGAAGAAATTGAAGATCTATTAACAACTATCGGACGTCATTTAGGTATGGCGATTGATAAAGCACGTTCAGAAGACGAAGCACATCGTTTATCTCTGATGGAAGAACGCAATCGTCTTGCTCATGAACTTCACGATTCACTAGCTCAAACATTGGCTAGTTTACGTTTTCAGGTTCGCGTATTAGATGAAACATTGCGCGGCGGTCAGGAACCTGACGTTTGGCATGAGTTAGAAAAAATTGAAAATAATATTGATGAAGCTTATTCAGAATTACGTGAGCTCATTACTCACTTTCGTGCGCCAATTGATAAACGTGGTTTAATACCCGCGGTTGAACATCTTATAGAACGTTTCCAATATCAAACTGATATATCTATATTTTTGCAAAAAGAATGGAATGTATTACATTTGCCCGCAAGTATTGAAGTTCAGGCACTTCGTATTATTCAGGAATCATTGAATAATATTCGCAAACACAGTCAAGCCCACACTGTTCGCGTAATATTACGTAGCGACACTCAAGGAGACTGCAGCATATTAATTGAAGATGATGGTGTTGGTATAAAAAATGTGCCCGATGCAGACATTACCTTAGATGATCACCTCGGACTGAGTATTATGCATGAACGCGCAAAACGAATTGGTGGCACCATTAAAATTGAAAGTGAACCCAATGAAGGAACTCGAGTATTACTTCAGTTTGGACGCTCTGAGCTTCCATCACAAAAAGATAATAGAAAACCTATTCTTGTTTCTCCACCAACACCGAACCTATTACCATGACTAATAATTTACGTACTTTACTTATTGACGATCACACACTCTTCCGTGTTGGCCTTGAAGGTTTGTTAGCTAGCCGAGGTATTGAAATTGTTGCATCTGTTGGCAGCGGTCATGATGCGCAACGACTTGTTGATGAATTAAGTCCGGATATTATATTGCTTGATATGAGAATGCCGGGGATTAACGGTTTAGAAGTATTAACTATGCTTCGTGAAAAAAATGAATCCTTACCCATAGTAATGCTAACCACAAGCACTGAAGAAAACGATCTATTAAGATCACTACGTTCTGGAGCTCAAGGGTATCTTTTAAAAGACATGGAGCCTGATGAACTTGTATTAGCATTACGTGAAATTGTCGCAGGTAAAACAGTTGTTGCTCCTGATCTTGCACCTATTCTTGCAAAAGCGGTACAGGGAAAAACAAGTGATAAAGATGAAAAAGACAGCAGTCCTTTTTCAACGCTTACCCCAAGAGAAACTGAAATTCTTGGTTTACTGGCAGAAGGACAAAGTAATAAAGCTATCGCCAGAAATCTAGGCATATCTGACGGCACAGTTAAGTTACATGTAAAAGCTATTTTACGTAAATTAAGTGTTCATTCTCGAGTTGAAGCTGCTGTTATGGCAGTTCAACGCGGATTCAATAAGACAAACTAAATACTATGAAAAAATTTAATGATCTTGTCGCAGAAAGCGCAAAAAATGTTACTGAAATTTTTCCCTGGGATCTGGAAGAAAGGCTGACTGAAGACCCTTCTCTTCTCTTATTAGATATCCGAGAACCTTATGAATTTGATGCTATGCACATCAAAAATTCACTTAATGTACCTCGCGGTGTGCTTGAAACAGCATGTGAATGGGATTATGAAGAAACAGTAGCCGATTTGGTCAATGCCCGAGACAAAGAAGTAATCGTAGCTTGCCGTTCTGGAAACAGAAGTATTTTCGTCTGTGAAGTAATGCAAAAATTAGGATATAACAATGTTGTATCACTTAAAACTGGATTACGTGGCTGGAGTGACTATGAACAACCATTATATAATAAAAATAATGAAGAAGTAGATGAAGATACTGCTATCGATTACTTCACAACCAATCTACGCAAAGATCAAATCGCTCCTAAATAATAGGTCAAGAGATTTCAACACCCCAAGAGTACTTCTTTAAATTGTTTACAACAATTCTCAGGGCTCGCAAAGGCGCCGAGAACCGCAAAGGATGCAAAGATTTTTCTTTATGTAGGTCAGCCTTTACCTACATGGACGTAGGTAAGGGGTGTTAGCAGGAGCGGTAGCTTCAGGCCGACGAAGAAATTAAAATATCTACATTTTAATTAAACAAGCACTAAAATTAATCTTATCTTTTTTATCCAACACTGCGTCGGCCTGAAGACCGACCTACATTTAGAATTAGAGATTATTTTTCCTTTGCGAGTCTTGGCGTTCTCTGCGCCTTTGCGTTGAGTTTTTTGACTTTGGCTCAATCGTATCGTTTACGCTCACTACGTTTTCCTTTCGAACTCGCTTGTTGCACAATAACTCCTTCTAGTGCCTCAGGTGATATCTCTCTTTTTTCATGCATATAGGCTTCATTCAGTGGCGCAATAAAATATTTTTCATCTTCAATTAATAACTGACGAAAAATATAACCATTCTCAACCATAGCCATGACATAACATTCATGTTTTATTGTTGCTGATGTATCTATAATAATAATACAGTCTTTCTTAAATTCAGGTTCCATACTGTCATCAAGAACTTGCAAAGCAAAAGGCTCACTGCCAGAGCAACTGCTTTCCATCATTTCTTTATGAATATCTGGAACAAATTCGACTTTTGCAACTTTTGATTGACTCATTCTAAACCTCTATCAAATTGAGACACGTATTATAGTGTTTTTTATGCTCAAACAATATATTTTATGATGATATTTATTCATGATATTGCCCTTAAGGATGTAGGGCTAAGGTTCATTTTCATCGGACTCCTGTAGCTGTAATGTCCACATGTCGGCGTATGTGCCTGATTTGGTTAATAATTCTGAGTGGGTTCCTTGCTCGATAATTCTTCCTTTATCCATTACCAGTATCTGATCTGAATCAGTAATAGTGGAAAGACGATGGGCTATGACTAAAGTAGTATGGGTCTGGGCAACAGAACTTAGTGCTTCTAAGATCACTTTTTCAGATTTAGAATCTAGTGAAGATGTTGCTTCATCAAAAATTAGAATTGGAGAACCTTTTAATATCACTCGTGCGATAGCCAGACGTTGTTTTTCACCACCGGATAATTTTAATCCACGCTCACCAACAGCAGTATCATAGCCTTCCGGAAGACTTTCTATAAATTCATGTATATTTGCCAGCTTTGCGGCACGAATAACTTCTTCCCTTGTTGCACCTGTTTTTGCGTATTCAATGTTATAAAGAATTGTCTCATTAAATAACACAGTGTCTTGTGGAACGATGCCAATAGATTTTCGTAAACTCTCCTGCGTTACTTTTGCTATATCCTGATTATCGTAAAGAATTCGGCCATTATCAACATCATAAAAACGAAAAAGCAGACGTGCCAGTGTTGATTTACCTGATCCGGAATGGCCGACTATCGCCATCTTCTCACCAGGTTTTACCGTGAAAGAAATATCACGTAATATTTTTCTATCTTCGTTGTATGAAAAATCGACATGTTCAAAACATATCTCACCTTGCTCATGTTCTAAATCTTTAGCATTCTCCTCATCTTTAATCTCGTATTCTTTATCTAAAAGTTTAAATACCATATCCATATCGGCTAAGGTATATTTTAACATACGATATATGATACCTAAGAAGCTAAGCGGCATAAAAAGTTGTAACATCATGGTGTTGATAAGAACAAGATCACCTAAGGTCATTCTGCCTTCAATAACACCCTGCCCCGCATAAATCATGATAAACGTTAAGCCTACTGCAATAATTGCACCCTGACCAAAGTTTAAAATAGACATTGAGGTCTGACTTTTTACCGCTGAGTTTTCCCATTCAGACAAGGTGGAATCATAACGTTGAAGTTCAAAGTTATCATTATTAAAATATTTAACCGTTTCAAAATTAATTAAACTGTCAACAGCCTGTCCATTGGCCGTTGAATCAAGCTCATTCATTTTATGTCTGTAATGCATTCGCCATTCTGTTACCACTAATGTAAAGGTAATATAAATAGCAACCGTAGAAAATGTAATTAAAGTAAATTTAGCCTCGTAACGCCCCAACAGAATAAATGCAACCAGAATAAATTCTGCAAACGTAGGGACAATATTAAACACCATATAATTTAATATCTGGCTAATACTGTTTGTTCCTCGCTCAAGATCACGAACAACATTGCCTGTTCGTCTTTCTAAATGATAGCGTAGTGAGAGTTTATGCAGATGTTTTAACACTTTATTAGAAAGCCGACGCATCGCGTGATAACGAACCCGCGCAAAAACTGCATCACGCACTTCGTTAAAAAGCGATCCTGATAAGCGAAGTACACCATAAATTAAAAACAAACTAATAGGAATGATGACAGCACTTTTATCTACCTTATCTAATATATCAATAATCTCTTTAAATATAAGAGGAATACCAACAATAGCGACCTTAGATAAAACAAGGCTTAATAATGCGATTAAAACACGACCTTTATATTCCCAGATATAGGGAAAGATTCGTTTTAAATTACGGATATCCTGACGGTTGCCCTCAGGAGCACTGGTGTAACGAGATGGGAGCATGTCTTCCTCTTAATTGAAATCCATACTCAAATCAATGATGAGAGATATGATTGATAGAAATATTAATTCTTAACTGTAGCCTTTGTTATTACAGCTTTATCTGATGATATAAAAATTATATGTTTCGATTAAATACCTTCTGGTGCAAACCAATTTAACTTGTCATGCAATAAAACAACTTCTCCGACAATAATCAAAGTGGGTGCTTTAACATTATTTTTCTTAACAATTTCATGTAGCGTACTTAAATCACCAATGTGAACTTTTTGTTCTTGTGTTGTACCTTTCTCAACCAGAGCGGCAGGAGTGGTACTTGGCAAACCATGTTTAACCAATTCATTGCATAACTCTTTAACAGTCTGCAAACCCATATAAAATACAACGGTTTGATTAGGTTGCGCGATTGCATCCCAGTTTAAATCTGTTGTACCGTCTTTCAAATGCCCAGTTACAAACATGCATGACTGAACATAATCACGATGAGTGAGAGGAATACCAGCATAAGATGAACAACCTGCTGCAGCGGTAATTCCAGGAACAACCTGGAAACTAATGTTTTCCTCTGTCAGTGTCTCAATTTCTTCACCACCGCGGCCAAATATGAAAGGATCGCCACCTTTTAAACGTAATACTTTTTTACCTTCTTGCGCTAAACGAACAAGAAGAGCATTAATAGTTTCTTGAGGTAAAGTATGTTTATTACGTTCTTTACCGGCGTAAATCATTTCTGCATCACGGCGTACCAGATCCATTACACCTTGCGAAACCAAACGATCATAAACCACCACATCTGCTTGCTGCATTAATCGTAATGCTCTGAACGTAAGTAAATCAGGATCGCCGGGACCTGCACCAACCAGGTATACTTCACCTCGATCAGCGGGCGCTTTTGCATTTTCAACAGCTGTCTCAAGTAACTCACGCGCAACTTTATCTTTACCCGCAATCAGATTATCTGCGACCGGGCCTTCCAGAATTTTTTCCCAGAAAGTACGTATTTCATCAGTGTTGGAAAACTTTGTTTTTACCTTTTCACGATATGATTCAACTAACTTTGCCAGACGGCCATAAGCAGCAGGAATAAATGTTTCTAAACGTGAGCGCAGTAATCTCGCTAAAACTGGAGATGCCCCTCCCGTAGAAATTGCAATTTGAACGGGATTTCGATCAATAATAGACGGCACAATAAAACTACATAACTCTGGTGCATCAACTACATTTACAGGAATATTTTTTGATTTTGCCAATTGAGAAACATGACTATTTATTTTTTCATCATCAGTTGCAGCAATTATGATTTTGCAGTTATTTAAATCGCTATCTTCAAATAAACGATCAATATAATTAATTTCACCTTCATTTTTGCGAATGGTTAAATCCTGGCATAATTCAGGGGAAACCACTGATACCGAGGCACCAGCACGTAAAAGCATAAAAACCTTTCGAGAGGCTATTTTTCCACCCCCAACAACCAGGCAATTCTCGCCTTTAATATTCATGAAAATAGGTAAAAAATCCACGGTTTATCCTCTAATTTACAAATACTTAAAGCGCATATGATACCTATCCTTTTACCTCACGTCTTTAGCAAATAAGTGATATATCCTCATGGATAACATGGTTAATATGTGCTTTATTTATAACCAACTATACTTATACGGTATTCTCAAGAAACTCATAAGCCAGAAAAATCTGGGAAGGAGAGTCCACATGAAACGTCGTATATATTTTCTACTACCCGATCTAAATAACGCCAGAACTGTACACGATGAACTCTTACTCGCACGCATTGAAGAACGAAACATGCATGTATTGGCAAGAGAAGATATTTCACTAGCAGGTTTACCCGAAGCATCAATAATAGAAAAAAGTGACCTTATTCATGGTCTGCAACTAGGTTTTATTGTTGGTGGCTTTACCGGTGTCACACTTGCCATGATAACTTATCTATCTGGCATGATAGTTCCAGGATGGGAGACCATCTCAATGAGCGGGATTATTG
>JAUVEN010000012.1 GCA_030594815.1 Gammaproteobacteria bacterium | reverse complement strand
GGCATATAATTTTCATCATGCTTTGCTAAAACTTCTTCGGCAACAAATACTCCACCTGCATTTAATTTACCGCGACTAATAATTCCCTGACCTTCACGGAATAAATCTGGCAAGATTCCTTCATATTCAACACTCACTGTTTTTTCATAATCAGTCAGATCAAAATGAACCTTTAAACTCTTAGGCTCTTTTTTAAATGTACCTTCTACAACCATACCGCCCATGCGGAATAATTTATCCACAGGTGCTTTACCCTGCTTGACATCGGTAGGTGAAAAATAAAACATGAGGTTTTGGTTGAAGGCATACATTGCAAAACCTGCGGCCAAAGTTACTCCGGCGACAAGAAAAACAATAAAGAATAATCTTTTTTTACGAGCTGGTTTCACTGTGTTCTCTCATTAATGTTACTACGTTTATGGATCAGGTCTCGTTTGACCCATTATTGTTCAAATAATTCCGGCGTTTTATACTTTTTATCAATTTCTTTTTTTCAATAAATGGAATAACAACATTCCAGACTAAAATAAGAAATGTTAATCCATACGATGCCCAGATATAAAAATTATATTTACCAAAATCTAAAGCTTCCATAGTTACTTATCTCTCGTCATTCCGGTAAGTTTTAAACCAGAATCTAATTCAGATTACTACATGGATTCCGGTTTAAAACTTACCGGAATGACATATGTTTTTATTTCTTAAGCAAATTCGCGACCCATTTACTTTTTTGTTCTCGTGCCAGCAACTCTGTTCTCACACGCATAAACAAACTGCCAACATAAAAAAGTTTAAAAGCAACCGCCATTATTAATAAAGGCACTAACATTGAAAGATGTATTGAAGGTTTATCAAACTTGGTTATGGTTGGCCCTTGATGCAAGGTATTCCACCACTCCACCGAATAATGAATTATTGGAATATTGACTACCCCAACCAAAGCAAGAATGGCCACTGCGCGTGCAGCAGTACGTTTATCTTCAATCGCATTATACAGTGCCATGACACCAAAATATAAAAATAAAAGTAACAATTCTGATGTTAAGCGTGCATCCCACACCCACCAGGTATTCCACATTGGTTTACCCCAAATAGAGCCTGTAACCAGTGCAAGAAAAGTAAAACTTGCACCAATGGGTGCACTGCTAATCATAACAATTTCAGCTAACTTTAGGCGCCAGATCAAACCAATCGCACCGGTAACAGCCATCACTATATATATAAACATTGACATCCATGCCGCAGGGACATGTACATAAATAATTCGATACGCTTCGCCCTGTTCATAATCAATTGGCGCAAGAATCAGCCCGCTGTATAAACCGGCGGCAAATAACAGGACAAACAGCCCCATTATATAGGGTAACCATAATCCTGAGATTCGATAAAAATAAGGTGGTGAAGCGAACTGGTGATACAACCGTTTGATACTGCCTAGAATATTCATAACCTAATTCAAACTCACTTTCAGGGCCGCTGCAATAGCGAACGGGGATAAAGTAATGGCAAGGACTAAAATTGCCAACATCATAGCCAATTGTGCCTCAGCAGAAAAACCTTGTGCAGAATTTTGTAACGCCAGGGTCGCAAAAATCAATACGGGTATATATAAAGGTAAAATCAATAAGGATAATATAACGCCGCCTTGTCTTAAGCCAACTGTTAAGGCGATACCTACAGCACCAATTAAACTCAATGTTGGCGTTCCTAACAATAATGTCAGTAATAACATCGATATCATTTCTGTTGGCACATAAAGTAACACTGCTAACAGCGGGGTTATTAATAGCAAAGGTAAACCGGTAATAAACCAGTGTGCCGTTATTTTTGCCGTGACTAATAATGATAACGGTGTTTTAAGCAGCGTCATTTGTTCCAGACTGCCATCATCAAAATCAGAACGAAATAAATTATCTAATGACAACATGGTTGCTAATAAAGCGGTTACCCAAATAATTGCCGGCGCAATTTTTTGCAATAAAACTTTGTCATCACCAATGGCTAAAGGGAATAGTGATATCACCATAACAAAAAAGATAAGCGGGTGAATAATTTCGGAGCGACGCCGAAATGCAATTAATAAATCGCGTTTAAATATTTGTAACCATGCATCAAACATATTTTTTATTCGACAAATTTAAGTGCTGAACCGATAAGCCGGATAAATCAATATCATGATGCGATGTTAAAATTAACATGCCACCCCGACCTATGTGCTGTTTAATTAATTCTTCAAAGAAGCCAACCGTTGCTTTATCAAGAGCGGTAAAAGGCTCATCAAGAATCCAAAAAGAATTATTTGTCATCATTAACCGAGCAAGTGCCAGCTTACGTTTTTGCCCTGCCGACAAATGACGACTCAAAACATCGGCCCGTTTGAACAGACCAATTTGTTTTAATACTGATTCTGTTTCAATATCGGATGCGGTCGCCATTGAGCGCATTAAATTCAGGTTTTCTTCAACTGTGAGCTCATCTTTAATGCCATTTTTATGCCCAACATATGAGATATTTTCAAAATATTCCGGCACAGCAGAAACAGCTTGTTCTCCCCAGGTAATTTTCCCTTCATCAGCAAGGCGAAAGCCACAAAGAATTCTTAATAAACTGGTTTTACCACTGCCATTCTCACCTTCTAAAAACAGTACGTTTTCAGGAGATAAAGAGACATTTAAACCACTAAATAACGCTTGTTCATTGCGCAAACAGGCAAGATTTGTGACGTTTAAGTCAGCAGTGAATAAGTACTGTTTTTCCATAATTAAACTAAACGAACCTTTGGTACATACTAAAATTATGCTCACTTTAAGCTAAATATCGGGGCTTAAGTGCCGATATACTTTATATACCATGTATCTTGTATATAAATTCACAATATATAGGGGAATACCCTAATACCATTAATCAATGATCATAATATGATAAGTGACAAATACCAAATATGATTACACTAATAAAATCATCTCACCTTCCCCCTTGAGATTAATTTTAAATACAAAATCATAACTAACCCATGGTTTTTCGGGTGGTTACGCAGGTTTCATTAAAATTAAACTAAAATCGGGATAGCTGTGATTTTTCACAGACTAACTAAAAAGTAAGAATGAATAATAAAGACGCCACTATACATATAATTGATGATGATCCAAGCATGCTGGAGTACTTAAGCTCCCTTGTTCAAACGATCAATTACAAATCTAAAACCTATAGCAGTGCCAGCGATTTTCTAAATAACTATGCCGATGATGGACTGGGCTGCCTGGTGCTTGATATGCGCTTGCCAGGAATTAGTGGCCTCGAGTTACAGCAACAACTTGCAGGGCATAATATTGATCTGCCTGTCATCATGATCAGTGGTTTTGGTGATGTATCAACTGCCGTTAAAGCGATGAAAGCAGGAGTACTCGATTTTCTTGAAAAACCCTTTAAAGGTCAGGATTTACTCGATCTTATTCAGAATGCTGTCTCTAAACACAAAATTGATCGCAGCAAAAACAAGAGTCAGAATAAAACGCTAAAACGAATCAACTCTTTAACCAGGCGTGAAAAAGAAGTGATGGGGCTTGTCGTTTCAGGCATGATAAATAAGGATATCGCCAAACAACTTGAAATTAGTATTAAAACGGTAGAAGTTCATCGTGCTAATGTGATGGAAAAAATGGCCGTCACATCGGTTACCGATCTTGTTCGAATGTCTTTAGAAGTTAATGGTTCATAATACGAATTTATAAACATATAATACCCCTAACAATCCAATAGTATCGCTAAAATAAAACCAATTTACCTACCTCTCATTCAACTCAATACGCTATAATTAGCAACCTCTAATAAAGTAATCCCCTATTCAAACCCACCAACCTAAAGGGTTTTTACATGACACAACAACTGACAGATAAGTATGGACGCAATATTGAATACTTACGCTTGTCTGTAACCGATCGTTGTGATTTAAGATGCAGCTATTGCATGCCAAAGGGTTTTAAAGATTTTGGTGAACCAAAAGACTGGTTAACATTTGATGAAATAGAACGTGTCATTCGTATCTTTGGTGAGCTGGGTACTAAACGTATTCGCCTTACAGGTGGAGAGCCACTGGTAAGGAAAAATTTACCCGAGCTTGCTACCAGACTTGCAAAATTACCGGGCATTGAAGATCTTTCACTTAGCAGTAATGCCACTCAATTAAAAAAACAGGCTGTTCCCCTTAAACAAGCAGGAATTACTCGTATTAACGTTAGCCTGGATACATTACGAGCCGATCGATTTAAAGAAATTACCGGTGGCGGAAAAATTGAAAAAGTCATCGATGGTTTAATAGCGGCAAAAGAAGCAGGATTTCAACCGGTAAAAATTAACATGGTTGCTATGCGTGGCGTCAATGATGATGAAGTAGAAGACATGGTGGAGTTTTGTATTAAGCATGATTTCACATTGCGATTTATTGAAGCCATGCCTATGGGTGACACCGGTCGCGAAGCAAATAAACAATATATTCCACTTAGTGAAATCCATGATCGCCTGGCAAAAAAATATACCTTAACAAAAGCAAATATGAATGGCGGCGGTCCCGCTCGTTATGTTCGTGTTGATGACACAGAATTAAGAATTGGCTTTATTACCCCGATATCACAACATTTTTGTGATACATGTAATCGCGTTCGCCTTTCTGTTGATGGAACTTTATATCTCTGCCTGGGCCAGGATGATAGTTATCCTTTACGTGAGCTGATGCGTGCAGGTATTACTGATGATGAGTTAAAAGAACATATACAAAAAGCCATTGATTTAAAACCAGAAAAACATGAATTTAGTGAACAACCTGGGAAGCTGGTTCGCTTTATGTCTATGACAGGCGGTTAATATACACTGTCATTACAGTTATATTTTTAAAGTAGAAAAATGTAGGTTGGGTTAAGGAGCACTGTAGAACCGCTGCGCGTTTCACCTCAGAACTGCAAACTCTGCAGTTCATCAGGTACTACTTCGCGTTGCTTAGGTCGCATCAGCACTTCTTCGCTGTGCTCAGGTCGCTAGCGACGAACCCAACAAATATATAATGTTGGGTTCGCTACGCTTAACCCAACCTACAGCTTTATTCGTTCGTAATAACATATCGGACATCCAATGATGAAGAATAAATTTACACTTATAATCGCACTTGTTCTCTCTAACCTGCTTTTCACTCAAGCAACTCTTGCAACGAATACAGATAAACAAATCGAACACATCCTTTCTCTTCAGCAAACGCCTACTGGAATTATTTTTGAAATTGTTACCGGTGCAGCTAACAGCCTTGAATGGGCGTTACCCAAAACTAAAGACTATATAAAAAAATTACGTGCTCGTTTCCCAAAACTCGATATTGCTATCGTTACTCATGGTAATGAACAGTTTGCATTAAAAACAACAAATAATAAGAAATACAAAAAAGTACATTCACTCACACAACAGTTAGTACAAAAAAATAATGTACAACTCCATGTTTGCGGTACTTATGCAAACTGGCGAAATGTAACAGAAGAAGAATTCCCGGATTATGTTGATGTCACTGCAGAAGGACCCGCAACAATTAATGATTATGTCGCATTAGGATATATTTTAGTAAAACTTCAGCACCGCTAATATTACAGCGTCATGAGCATTCTCATTCCAAGAATAACCAGGAAGGCTGCAAAAATACGTTTAAGAATAACGGGAGAAACACGATGTGCAATCCATGCGCCGACGGGGGCAAACAATACACTTGCAACAACAATACTTAAAAATGCAGGTAAGTTAACGTAACCAAAACTCATGACCGGAAGATCAGGGGCAGACCAACCCGTCACAATAAAACCTATCGTTCCTGCAACCGCAATAGGAAATCCAATAGCGGATGATGTCGCCACT
This sequence comes from Gammaproteobacteria bacterium, assembly GCA_030594815.1. Classification (GTDB taxonomy): domain Bacteria; phylum Pseudomonadota; class Gammaproteobacteria; order UBA6429; family Thiohalophilaceae; genus JAGLTQ01. Next base: position 34,375 of record JAUVEN010000012.1, on the reverse strand, counting down.
GCTTTTCGTATATTCATGTTACACCAGGTAAGAAAAGGCACAGACATTGAGCCACCACCCACTCCCATTAAAGATGCAATGGTACCAATACTGGTTCCAGCTAATATCATTCCAGATTTACCGGGTAATGTTCGATGTGCTTTTGCTTCATTTCCAAAGTACATCTGCGCAGCAATTAAAAACATAAAAATAGAAAATATTAATTTTAAATCTTCGCCCGCTATAAACCTGGCAATGACTGAACCAAGCAAGCCCCCCACAAATACACCAATAGCAATTACACGAACCACAGGCCAGTCGACCGCCTTATGCTTGTGATGTGCACGAATAGAAGAGAGAGAAGTAATAACAATTGTTGCAAGTGAAGTTCCGATAGCAACATGCATCAGCACATCAATACTCACACCTTGTGAAGTAAAGACCATGGCTAAAACCGGCACAATGATAATGCCGCCACCAATTCCTAATAGACCGGCAAACATACCCGCCACAGCCCCCATGGCTAACAAAAATAAAATATCCATGAATTATTATGCCTTAATTAATATTGCGCTGGTCCCATCATGTAATCAGGCAACCATGTTGCTAAACCCGGGAACATAATAAGAAGTGCAATACCGATCAACATACAAATCATAAAGGGCAAGGCCCCCCATAAGATGGTTGGTAATTTTATATCGGGTGCAATACTGTTGATAACATAAAGATTCAAACCAACCGGCGGTGTTATTAAACCAATTTCCATATTCAAGGTTAACATCACACCAAACCAAATAGGATCAAAACCAATCGTTTCGACAATAGGTACCAGTGTTGGTGCCGCCATCAAAATAACTGCAACAGGGGGAAGAAATAAGCCCGCTAATAAAAGGAAAAAATTAATACTTAATAATAATACCCATGGATTCACATCTAATGTTGCGATGCTTTCAGCCAGGGACTGGGTAATGTATAAACTCGACATCATATAACTGAAAAGTGCGGCGCTGCCAATGATCATCATAATCATGACTGACTCACGCATTGCACTGCGTAATATTTCCCAGTGTTCACGCAGGTTCCACATTTTATAAATGAAAACAACTAATGCAATACAAACAAAAGCGCCTATACCAGCCGCTTCAGAAGGTGTAGCAACACCTCCATATAAAGCATAAAGAACTAAAACAATAATCATTAAAAAAGGTAAAATTTTTGGAAGAATCTCAAATTTTTCTTTCCATGAATAACCTTTGTCGCCAATCTTAAAATGAAACCCCTTTCGTTTGGCGTAATACAATGACCAGGCCATAAACAATCCCGTTAACATTATGCCTGGAATAATACCCGCCATAAAAAGCCGACCAATTGAAGTTTCTGTCGCAATACCATAAACAATCATGGTAATACTTGGGGGAATTAAAATACCTAAGGTGCCACCTGCTGCAATCGCACCGGCGGCTAAACTATCTGGATAACCCCGTTTTTGCATTTCAGGAATACCCATTTTACCAATCGCAGCACAAGTTGCTGGAGATGAGCCACTTAAAGCAGCAAAAATAGAACAGGCACCAATGTTAGAAATAATTAACCCGCCCGGTACTTTATAAAACCAGCGTTCTAACGCTTCATATAGATCACTACCCGCGCGCGATGAAGCAATTGCCGATCCCATCAAAATAAACATCGGAATAGAGAGCAAAGCAAATTCATTTAAACCACCGAATAACGTATCTGCAATGACATCAACACTATTTATTCCATCGAAAATTACTAAAAATACAATAGCGACTGAACCTAAAGCAAAAGCAACCGGCATGCCCGTTAACAATAAAAAAACGAGAACAAAAACAATTAATAAACCAATGATAAGTGGACTCATGTTGAGCTCTCCATAACATCTTCCGCAGAGAGGCCAAACGGCATTTCATCACCACGAATCAAACTTATAATATCGGCAATATACTGCAATGATAAAATCGCAAAACCAAAGGGTAAAGAAAAGTAAGGAATCCAAAGTCGAACTTCCCAAATAGAGTCTGATACCCAATTAGCTGCCCATGCTTCATGCCAGAATTCATAACCGGTATAAGTAATAAGCAAGCAAAAAAGCAGTGACATGGTTGAGGCGAATAAAGCTAATCTTAGCCGCCAATGCTGCTTCAAATATAAAGGAATTAAATCAACATTAACGTGGCCACGTGTTAACAACACATACGGACTGCCAATAAATGTAGCGGCAATTAATAGGTAAGTAACAAACTCAGTTTGCCATATTGATGATTCTTGCAAGACATAACGCACCCAAACCATCTGACAAACAACAAGTACAGAAACAAGTATCATCAGCGCCGAAGCTATACCACATAACTTTGAAGTATTAGAAACAAACTGAATAAAATTTTTCATATGTATGCTTTAAATTAAAAAAACGATCGTTATAAAATTACAACGATCGTTTTTTATTTATGATTAGAGGATAACTAATCTTTACTATAGTTTACTTAACCGATAATGCCAGGTCCAAAAGCTCGCGACCACCTTTCACTTTTTCAGCAAAATCTTTGTAAGAAGTTTTATCAGCAACTGCACGCCACATTGCAGCTTGTTTAGCGGTCATAGTAACAATTTTAACACCTGCTTTTTTATATGCAGCAACGAGTTTAGCATCAGCTTCTTTCGCACCTTTAGTTGCGAATACTTCAGCTTTTTTAGATGCTGTCATCAACACTTTTTGCTGTTTCTTGTTTAAGCTATTAAATGTTTTCTTAGACATTAAGATAGGCTCGTACATGACCCACAACGCATTGTCGCCAGGTGCAGTTAAACATTTAACTTGCTCATAAATACGGTAAGAGACCAAACTTGCTGAACTTGTGTTTGCGCCATCAAGTACACCCGTTTGTAAACCTGAATAAATTTCAGAACTTGGCATTTTAGTAATTGAAGCACCCGCACCTGCTAACATTTGGTTGAATGCTTTACCCGCTGCACGGAAAGCCATACCTTTTACATCTTTCGGTTCTAAAATACATTTTCCTTTAGAAACAAAACCGCCTGCTAACCAGGTATCCGCTAAAACAATAACTCCGGCATCATCCATAATTTTTTTAATGCGTTGCATAAATTTAGATTTATTTAAACGTAAAGCATGATCATGATTTTTAACTAAACCAGGCATTAACGTTAAATTTAATTCTGGATGACGACCACCAGCATACGCTAAAGGAAAGGCCGTCATATCCAGTTTACCTTTAGTCATCGCACCCCATTGTTCCTTAGGCTTATATAATGATTTACCCGGGTAAACTTTAATTTTGAAACCTACATTTGCTTTCGCGACATCACGCGCAATCATTTGTACCATTTCATCACGAATATCACCTTTACCACCTGGCCATTGATGCGATGCTTTTAATGTGCGATCTGCACTTGCTGCACCCGATACGCCTATCAAGGTTGCGACAATAATTGCGGATAATTTAATTTTACTTATATTCATTTACTGTTCCCCTTTTAACTTTATATTATTAACTAATGGATGTTACTTATTTTTCGTTCGTGTATTTGACTTGTTTTTATCAACCAATGAAAACCATTGCTGTTTTAAATGGTTCTGCATATTCTGATCTGCCATGTCAGGATCATTCTTGATAAATGCCTGCATGATCTCACGATGTTCTTCTAAAGATGCCTCTAATCGACCAGGCATGCTTAACTGCATGTGACGAGCTAATCGCAAGACCTTACGCAAGTCACCGATGACACGTTGTAACCATTTATTTCCTGACAAATCCTGTACCGCCTGATGGAAAACAAAATTTTGTTCGTAATACCCATCAACATCACCTTGTTTCGCAAAGCTCTCTAATTTTTCATGCATGTTTTCAAGTTGTTGCAAATCTTGTGGTTCACAATTTTCTACCGCTTCCCTCGCACATAAACCTTCTAAAACAACCATCACTGGAAATAGCTCGTTTAATTCCTCAATATCCATACTGCGAACAAAACTGCCGCGACGTGGAATTAATTCAATTAAACCCTCACTGTCAAGCACTTTTAACGCTTCCCGTAATGGCGTACGGCTAATACCAAAACGTTCACACAATGCCATTTCATCAATCGCATCGCCCGGTGTAAGTTCGCGCTGATAAATCTGGTCACGTATGCGATCAGCTACCTGCATATATAAAGCCTGGCTCATTATACGTTCAGTCACTCGTCATTTTTCCCTAATAATGATAATTTTTATCCATTTGATTACGAGCCCGTATTCAGTTTAAAATCTGTCGTAATTCATAATTATGAATGCAATCTAAACTGTAGTGAACAAACTTGCAAGTAACAGAGCCCCTAAAAATATGAGCGATAAGCAGTACAACATATATAGTCTCTTTCAGGCACGATTTCCTGAAAATACCTCTGCTATTTTTATCGAAACAGCTGATGGAACGGAATATAGTTACGCTTACCTGGAGCAGGAAACTGCTCGTATCGCCCATTTTTTAACCCGTCAGGGGTTACAAAAGGGTGACCGCATAGCGGTACAGGTTGAAAAATCTCCCCATGTCCTTTTTTTATACCTCGCATGTTTACGCGCAGGATTTATTTATTTGCCATTGAACACAGCTTATACAAAAACTGAAATCAGTTATTTTTTAGAAAATGCAGAACCCAGTATTGTGGTATGTCGAACGGAGTCGAGTCAATTATTTTCAGAGATTAAAAATAAAAATCTAAAACATATCTTTACTCTGGATCTAAACGAACAAAGTGGCCTGATCAAGCAAAGTAGAAGTACAGCAGCAGAATTTGAGACAGTTGCCTGCGATACCGATGATATCGCGGTTATTCTTTACACCTCAGGAACAACGGGGCGTCCTAAAGGTGCCATGATTACCCACGGTAATCTTGCTGCTAATGGCATAGCTTTACAAAAAGCATGGGGCTGGCAACAAGGTGACGTGTTGTTACATGCCTTACCTATTTTTCATATCCATGGTTTATTTGTTGCCTGTCATAATGTTTTACTCGGTGGCAGTAAAATGTTGTTTCTGGAAAAATTTGATAGTAAAACGGTTGTACAATTTTTACCCAAAGCAACTGTATTCATGGGTGTTCCTACTTTTTATACCCGCTTACTTGATGAAGAAAATTTTAATCGCACAACTTGTCAGAATATGCGCCTCTTTATTTCAGGCTCCGCTCCTTTGCTTGAACAAACATTTGATGATTTTCAACAACGTAGCGGCCATACTATTCTTGAACGCTATGGTATGACAGAAACAGGCATGAATACTTCAAACCCTCTGCAAGGTAAACGCATTGCCGGTACGGTTGGTCTACCCTTACCCGGCGTTGAAGCACGTATTGTTGATGAAAATAATCAAATAGTTAAAAACAATAGTGTCGGCATTCTCCAGGTCAAAGGCGATAATATTTTTAAAGGCTACTGGCGCATGCCAGAAAAAACCGCTGAGGAATTTACCGAGGATCATTTTTTCATTACCGGTGATATGGCCCAGTATAACGAACAAGGTTATATCTCCATTGTCGGCCGAAATAAAGATATGGTGATAACCGGAGGCTATAATGTTTATCCTAAAGAAGTCGAATTATTGCTTGACGAAACTAAAGGCGTAAAAGAGTCAGCCATAATTGGGTTGCCGCATAAAGATTTTGGTGAAGCCGTTACAGCAATTGTTGTACCTGACGACATGAATAACCCACCAAATGTCGATAAACTAAAAAAATTATTGAAAGAACAACTAGCCAGTTATAAAACACCAAAAAAAATAATATTTATTGAAAAACTCCCTCGCAATACAATGGGCAAGGTTCAAAAAAATATTCTTAGAGAAACATATAACGCTTTATATAAATAACGTTGCCGACAGATATAAAATAAATAACAAGGTACTAACGCCACCCACCACAGGCACCCAAAAAGGTACACTGAAACCATCATGAGATCCTTTTGAATACTTAATTTTTATTAGTGCAAAATTAATTAACATAAAAATAATTAAAGTGATGAAGCTTGTTATTTTAGCCAGACTTAATAGCGGAAATAACAATGCAAAAAATAACACAAAACAAATAATTATTATTGTTGCGATAAGCGGCGTATGAGTTGTTTTATGAACCTCTCCTATTTTTTCGGGCAGCCATTGTCTTCGGCTCATACCATAAAGGACTCGTGAAGCCATTATAACTTGTATCAATGCACCATTTATAACAGAGATCAAACTGATAATAGTAATCACAACCGGAGATTTCCCCGTTGTTGTTTCGTATATCATCGCTAAAGGTGCTGAGCTTGCTGCCAAATCTTGTGGCGACATTAATAATATAGCCACAATCGAAATTAGAACATAAAACAATGTTGTTACTAGCAGTGAAATAATTATTGCTAACGGAATATTTATGCGCGGTTTAATAGCTTCCTCTGCAACATTAACAATATCTTCAAAACCAAGATAAGCATAAAAAGCAATAAAACTACCCATAAAAATCCCAGCCCATATAGAGGCATCTAAAGGCGGAATCATTTCGGGTATTTTTATTGGGACTAAAGTAAATGCATCTCTACCTACATACAAAATAATAAGTAAGCCAATAATTTCAACAATCGTCATGACAGATGCAATCATTACCGATTGACTAATACCCCAGCCGCAAACCAGGCCAACAAAAAGAACAATCGAAATTACGATGACAGGCTCGGCTATTTCAAAAAAAACATTTAGATAACCTGCAAACCCATGTGCCAATGTTGCAACTGAAATAATACCAACTAAGACGATCATCAAACCAACAGCAATAGAGAATTTTTTTATTCCAAAGCCTTCCTCTATATATATTGCTTCACCGGCACTACGAGGAAAACGTGAGGCTAATTCAGCATATGAAAAGGCAGAAAAAGCAGCCAATAATGATGCAAGTAAAAATGAAAACGGCGTATAAAAGCCGGCTTCACCAGCAACTTTTCCCACCAGCACATAAATTCCAGCACCTAGAATGGTTCCAATGCCATAAAAAACTAATAACGGCAATGATAATCGTCTGACTAATTCTGTTTTATTGTTCATTTTGTGGACTCGTCATAAACGTTTAATCATTATCCCTGATTGTTTATGTTATTCTTATAACATAGCAGAACAAAAAATATAGGCATAGATGTGACAACCCCCTTACAACGGGCTAGCGACCAGGCGAACAGCGTTTTATCGAAAGAATCAGCATCAAGCTCCAGTGTCAACTCTGGCACAGACCACTATGCAGAAAAATTATTATCCAAATACTATGATGGTGTTATTGGTTTAAATAATGATGGAACAATATCATTCATCAACAAAATAGCCTGTAAAATATTGGGCTGTACACCGAAAGAAATAAAAGACCAACCTCTGGAAAAAGTGTTCCAGTTTTATAATGAGGTTATTGAACACCCTTATATCAAAATAATTAATAATATTATTGAGTCCGGAAATGTATTTGGACCAATTACTCACCACCGTATTACAACAAAAAAGAAGAATGACATTCTTGTTGATTTTAGTATTTCTCCTCTTGATGAAAACACTGTGATTTTAATGTTTCACAAGCTAACTACACACCAACAACCAAGACCTCTTTTATATCAATTTAGTCACGATCCGCTGACCCGCTTGGCAAATCGCAATACCTTACAGCAGTCCATTCATCATCTGCATGAAGATTATAAAAAAACAGGAAAGACCTACTCAGTACTTTTATTAGATATTGATCGCTTCAAGCTCATCAATGATAACTATGGTCATAATATTGGTGATCAATTACTACAACTTGTTGCTGAACGAATGCAATTTTTTATTCGGGATAAAGATAATATTGGTCGCTGGGGTGGAGAAGAATTTCTTTGTATTTTACCCGATGTGGGCATTAATACAGCATCTGAGATTGCTGAACGATTATGCCAGGGCATAGCTAAAAATAATTTTTTCCTGCAGGAGCATAAAATTCCAATTACAGCAAGTATTGGCATTTCTAACTTTCCAAATGATGGTGATACACCTGAAGAATTATTTAGTGTTGCTGACTCCACATTACATCAGGCAAAACAAAATGGTCGTAACAGAATACATAGTACTCAGCAATTAACTGATAATATTTATTCAATTGGCACTCAACTTGAAAATGCGTTGAATGAAAACCGTGTTACACCTGTGTACCAGCCCATTTTTGATCTTGCCTCTGGCAAACAAGTTGCGGAAGAAGCGTTAGCACGTATCCAAAATAAGAATGGTGAATTAATTGAAGCCAGTGAATTTATTGACGCAGCAGTAGAATTGCAATTAGTGCACCGTGTTGACTACCAAATAATTAAAAAAACGATTGTGCGTTGTACCGAAAGTTTTAAAGATAAAAAGTGCTCAACACCTCATTTTGTTAATGTATCAGCGGATTTGTTACGACACCCTCAACTGGTAAAAGAGATTATTCAATTTGCCAGTGAAAAATATGAAGAGTGCGGACAAAATAACTGTAATGAGAAACCTATCGTCATTGAAATTACTGAGCAAGAACTATTTGCTGATATGGATGAAGTGAAAAAAATTCTTGCACCTTTTATAGATTTTGGAATGCCGCTAGCCATTGATGACTTCGGTAGTGGATATTCCTCTCTTACCTATTTAGCAGATTTACCTATTAGCTATTTAAAATTTGATGGCGACTTAATTAAACGTGTTGCTTATGAAGACCGCGCACGAAAAATAATTTATGGTGTACAGAAGATGGCTGAGTCATTAGAACTCATTACCATAGCAGAGCATATTGAAGACCAGGCAACACTCGATGTATTACGTGAGCTTGGGGTTTCCTGGGGACAAGGCTACTTCTCGGCTATGCCTGCTGAATAAATTTGGCCACGAAGAACACAAAGAAAGACAAGAGGAAAAATACATTATTATTAACCCTGTAACCCCAGTCGTTTAATTTCTTAGTTTTATATATTTTCTTGGTGTTCTTTGTGTGGCCCAGACCAGTCTCTCAACCTCCGGTTTCACCTTCTCCTTAGTGGCTATCTCTTATTTAATCCATATAGTTTTTGCGTTAGTAAACTCACGAATACCGTGTTTTGAAAGCTCACGGCCATAACCTGAGTTTTTAATGCCACCAAATGGTAGACGAGCATCGCTTTTCACCATTCCATTTACAAATGTGCAACCTGATTCCATCTGACGGGCGAGCCGTTCACCTCGCGCGGAATCCTGTGTCCAGACACTACCGCCCAATCCATACGGTGAGTCGTTTGCAATACGTAATGCATCCTCTTCATCTCGGGCGTGAATAACAATAGCAACGGGGCCAAAAAGCTCTTCATGATATGCACGCATACCCGGTTCAACACCATCAAGAATGGATGCCTTATAAAAAGCGCCTGGACCACCAACAGGTTCACAGCCCGTTGCTGCTATTGCACCTGCCGCAAGTGTATCTTTCACCTGAACATGTAATTCATCTCTTAAATCTTCACGCGCCATAGGTGCCAGCGTGGTTGATTCATCCATCGGATCACCGGTCTTTAATGCCTCAACACCTGCCTTAAAGCGCACCACAAAATCTTCAACAATGGCATCAACAACAATAAACCGTTTTGCTGCAATGCAGCTTTGACCGGTATTTAAATATCGGGACACTAAAGCATTTTGTACCGTAAGATCTAAATCAGCATCTTCCAGAACAATAAAAGCATCTGAACCACCCAATTCCAACACTGATTTTTTTAAACTATTTCCTGCCGTAGCAGCAACCTGCCGACCCGCGGGTTCGCTGCCCGTTAAGGTCACCGCATGTACACGTGGATCTTCAATCACGGCTTTTACCTGTGATGCTCGAATCATTAATGAACGAAATACATTTTCAGGAAAACCTGCCTGCTTAAAGACATCTTCAATAAGCAACGCACACTGAGGTACATTCGATGCATGTTTTAAAACACCGGTATTACCTGCAACTAAGGCCGGTGCAGCAAAACGAAAGACCTGCCACAAGGGAAAATTCCACGGCATAACAGCCAGTACGGTTCCAAGTGGAAGGTAGGCCACATAACTCTTACCAGCATCAGATTCGATTTCTTCATCCGCTAAAAATTGCGGGCCATTATCCGCATAAAAATCACAAACCGTCGCACATTTCTCTACTTCAGCGCGGGCATCATTAATTAATTTACCCATTTCCTGGGTAATAATAGCGGCATACTTTTCTTTATTTGCACGTATTACTTCAGCAGCCTTATGCATTAATGCACATCGCTCAGTCATAGGTGTATTTCGCCAGCCAGGTGATGCTGCAGCTACGGCAGCAAGGCCTGATTCTAGTTGTTTAGAATCCCAGGCGGGAATTTCGGTGACTTTCTCGCCCGTTGCGGGATTAATCACTTCAAAACTCATACACTACTCCTTAATATTATTATTTATACTTTATACAAGTCAGCCAGATATGGAATAACTATAGCTTAAATAACCCTGATCACCGAATTGTATAAAGACTTACAACTAAAATGTGATCGCATCAGTAATTATCGATACAATAACACTTAAAATTTATCTTAATTCTTAAAAATAAAGACACTTAATAAATATGGAAATCTATCTTGTTGGTGGTTGTGTTCGTGATCAACTATTGGGGCTTGAAACCAAGGATCGCGACTGGGTGGTCGTTGGTGCTACACCCGAAGAAATGTTAAAACAAGATTATCGACAAGTAGGAAAAGATTTTCCTGTCTTCTTACATCCCGAAACAAACGAAGAATATGCGCTCGCACGTACCGAACGTAAAACAGCACCTGGATATAGTGGTTTTAGTTTTCATGCTGCAGCAGATGTCAGTCTCGAAGAAGATTTAATACGGCGAGACTTAACCATTAATGCCATCGCCTTATCGGCTGACGAGCAACTCATCGATCCTTTCAATGGTCAGGCGGATATCAAGGCGAAAGTATTACGTCATGTCTCCCCTGCTTTTGTTGAAGATCCGGTACGAATATTACGTGTCGCCCGTTTTGCTGCACGCTTTGCTCATTTGGGCTTCACCATTGCAAATGAAACACAAAAACTCATGGCAGAGATGGTTAAAAACGGCGAAGTGGATTCGCTTGTACCTGAACGTGTATGGCAAGAGACCATGCATGCTTTGACAGAGAAAACCCCTGCTCGATATTTTGAAGTATTACGTAATTGTGGTGCACTAGCGAAACTATTTCCGGAAATTGATCGGCTTTGGGGAGTACCTCAACCTGTAAAACACCATCCTGAAATTGATACTGGTGTGCACACTATGATGGTCCTTACTCAAGCAGCAAAATTATCGACCGATCCAAAAGTTCGTTTTGCTGCGTTAGTACATGACCTGGGAAAAGGCACCACAGCAAAATCAAAATGGCCGAAACACATTGCACATGAAACACGAGGTGTGCCTTTAGTTAATGCATTATGTGACCGCTATAAAATCCCAAATGATTATCGAGAACTTGCCCTTATAGTGACGGAGTATCATTTACATTATCATCGTGCAAAAGAATTAAAAAACAGCACGTTTTTAAAAACACTCGAATCGCTCGATGCATTTCGACGTCCTGAACGATTTGAATTATTTTTACTTGCTTGTGAAGCAGACTCGCGTGGGCGTACAGGTTATGAAAACAACTCTTTTGAACAACCGGGTATTTATAGAAAAGTTTTTAATGCCGCAAAATCCTTGAAGGCAAAAGAACTGGTTGCTCAGGGACTAAAGGGCAAAGAAATTAAGTATGAGCTTGCGAAGCAACGGATAATCGCAATTAAAAAAGCGCGAGAGGATAAATAATCCGATTTTTTAAATTTATAATAGAAAAATAATAACAAAGGAAAACACATGCCTGACAATTGTGAGGATGCATCAAACCGATCCCCTTTTACAGAAAAGATGTTAGATGATTTTAGACAACAGGGTGATCCTCTCGCGGATGAAGTTATCGCAGTATTTGCTTCACAATACTGCTCCTCAATTCAAGAATTGGTTGAAAAACTTGAAAACATGATTCGTATGCCATCCGATGACAAAGTCATTGATGCAATCCAAAAGTACTTTCCTGACGATGAAAATATTCAACACGCTCTTGAAAAGTTTTTCATGCAGGCAACATCATTACCAAAGTGGATTAATGCTGAAAAACTGGAATTAGGCAGCCACGTTTTTCAAGACCATTTATTCTCTGGCATTATGATTTTAGGTTGTGCCAGCTTACCCACAACCTATGTCTGCCAGCCTGACACTAAAGTCTTGGGCTTTACTCGTCTTTTAATTGATGACGCTCCAAGACGTTTGGTTGAAACAGCACAAATGGTAACCGATGTCATGGGCGAAGAAGGCTTATCTGTTAAAGATGGCAGGCTGTCCGGTAAAGGAATCCAGTCAATTCTTAAAATAAGGTTAATACATGCTGCTGTACGTCACTTGATGCTACATAAGAAAAAAATATTAGCCGATCATCAACATGACAATAATATTGATCCTGATGATTTCTTACTGGCATATGTTTTCGACTCCAGCCAGGAACAAAGTTCGTGGTATGGAAAGAAAAAACCGGAATCATGGGATATAGAAACGGATGGCGTACCGATTAACAATGAAGCATTAGCCATCATTTTATTGACTTTTTCTTTCACCATATTACGTGGACTAAAAAAGATCGGTGTAAGAATAAATAAAAAACAACGTAATGCGTATTTACATACATGGAATATTGTAGGTTATACATTAGGTATTGATGAACAGTTTCTTGTTGAATTCTCCAGTTATGAAAAAACAAAAATTATCTACACGCAAATTATGTCTCGCAGACGCGGCTACTCAAATGATGGAAATCTTTTACAACAATCGTTACTTGAAGCATTTTCAGAAAACGCTAAACATTTGATACCATTTTCCAGGTTATTGCATGTACGTCGTTTAGCACGATTAATCACTTCAATACTAATTTCAAAAGAATCGTATAAAGCATTAGGATTAAAATTAAGCTTCTATGATTACATTGTACGTTTCTTTATTTGGCTGGGAATTCGGTTATTTGGTTTTTTAGTCAACATTAAACTTTTACGTCCCATTGCTAATTATATGTTCAGTCGAATTGCACAATCTCTATGGGACTGGCGCAAAGAATATAACAAAAGCGAACAGACTCATGAAAAAACAGCTATATTAAAACCTTTAGTCATCCCATATAAATTAGTGCCGACAAGCTATTTATCCGGTAAATATAATAGCTAAGCTAACTTGAATATCTATCGCCTGCAGTATAGAGCCTCAAAATATTGTCTAACACGCTGATATTCTGAATTAATATATTATATCAGCCAGAAAACACCCCATTATTCTCTTTTAATGCGCCATATACCGCTTTCTTTACAATTGAAGTGCTCTATAATATCGCTTCTTATCAATATACAAATATTATTGTATTAGGGTAAATCTAAACTAATCCTGCAGGAATACAACGAATGACCTCCCCCGCTCAATTGAAAGAAATTGCTCCAGAAATCATTATAAAATATTCACATAAAAGCAACTTTAAAGGACTGATGCAAAACTTAAACACGCTTGTCCCTTACTTTGCTCTTTTTTATCTGGCAATGAAAAGTTTAGAGTCGCAGTCTTACTGGTTTGCTAGCGCTTTCACATTATTATTGTCATTATTTATTGTTCGCATTTTTATGCTCATGCACGACTGCGGTCATAAGAGCATGTTTAAAACACAATTATTTAATACCGTCGGCGGTTTCTTTACCGGTGTATTTGTTGGTATGCCGCAATATGTTTGGTCGCAACATCATAACTTCCACCACTCCACAAATGGTAACTGGGAAAAATATCGCGGGCCATTGAATATACTATCTGTTAAAGAGTTCGCACAACTTTCACCTGGCAATCAAAATAAATATCGTTTAGGTAGAAGCATTTTGTTCGCACCCTTTGGCGCATTTATGTATTTCATTTTTAATCCGAGATTCAACTGGATGCTCGGTAGTTTAGTATTCGGCATTAATATCATTAAGAAAAAAATTAAAACCCCAGGCGAGTCATTTAAGCAGATCATCTCTTCGCAAAGTTCACCTTATTGGAAAACGGGAAAAGAATATTTACATATGACATTAAATAATATTGTCTTAGTTAGTATTTGGATCACAGCAAGCTGGTATTTTGGCGCAGCGACTTTTTTTACTATTTACATTATTAGTCTTTCTCTCGCAGGTGCAGCAGGTTTAATTATATTTACCCTGCAACATAATTTTGAAGGCTCTTATGCATCTGATACAGAGCACTGGAATTACTATCAAGCAGCATTAACCGGAACCAGCTTTTTTACATTTCCAAAAATAATCAACTGGTTTGGTGCTGATATTGCTTACCATCATATTCATCATCTATCTGCAAGCATTCCAAATTACAACCTGGTTCGAGCGCATAAAGAGTATGCCCATTTATTTGAAGATGTTACTCGCATTCGATTACGTGACGTTGCAAAAGAATTTAAATATATTCTTTGGGATGAAAAACAACAAAAAATTATTTCTATTGATCAATACAATAAAATGAAAACAGCCTAGGGAATGGATTATAAAATGAAATCAAAAATATTATTTATCATTATTGGTCTCTCATCATTAACATTAAACGCAGCTAATAATGCATCTAATATTGATGCTAAAAAAGCCAATGCCATTGCTGAAGGTGGTCGCATCTATGATAAGTGGTGGAAAGAACTCAAATTAGAAAAACCGGCTTCTACTCATCCCTCTTACCCTGCGGTAGGCAAAAAACAAGGTGCCGCAAGCTGGCGTTGTAAAGAATGCCATGGCTGGGACTATAAAGGAGATAAAGGAGCCTATAACAAAGGAAGTCATAAAACAGGCATTAAAGGCATTCGTAATGCAGTAAATATGAGTGACAAAGAGATTGTTGCCATACTAAAAAATAAAATTCACGGTTATGACAAAGTTATGCCCGATGCAGCTCTCGCTCAGCTAGCCAACTTTGTTAAAAATGGACAAGTAGATATTGCACGCTACCTTAATAAAAAAACACTTCACGTAAATGGCAATAAAAAACATGGTGAAAGTTTTTTTAATAAAAACTGCAAAGAATGTCATGGCAGTGATGGACGAAAAATCAACTTCAAAGCACCTTTGAACACTGAATATTTAGGAACTGTCGCAACTGAAAATCCCGTTGAAACAATTCATAAACTTCGTAACGGTAATCCTGCTGCATTCATGAATGGCAAACCCATGCCAAATATGAACAAGATTCTGAATTTAGAAGAACAAATTGATCTTCTTACCTTTTTACAAACCCTGCCCGTTAAGTAAATATTATGTCGAACTCTTCACCTAAAGTTGGTTTTATTAGTCTTGGTTGTCCAAAGGCACTTGTTGACTCTGAACATATTGTCACTCAACTCAGTGCCGAAGGTTATGAGATCACGAATAGCTATGAAGATGCTCAACTTGTTGTTGTAAATACCTGTGGTTTTATTGATTCAGCGGTTGAAGAATCAATGGCTGCGATTGGTGAAGCATTAGAAGAAAATGGCAAAGTCATTGTTACCGGTTGTCTTGGTGCTAAAGAAGGCGTTATTGAAACTGCTTACCCTAATGTACTTGCTGTTACCGGGCCACATGCTGCTGCAGAAGTTATGCAAATCGTGCACGATCATTTACCTAAGCCACATGATCCATTTTCAGATCTGGTTCCGAATGCAGGAATTAAACTCACACCAAAACATTACGCCTACTTAAAAATATCTGAAGGCTGTAATCATCGTTGTACATTTTGCATCATCCCTTCTTTACGTGGCGATTTAGTGAGCCGTGATGTAGGTGATGTCATGCAAGAAGCTGAAAACCTGGTAAACGCTGGAGTGAAAGAACTGCTCGTCATTTCTCAAGACACAAGTGCTTATGGCGTAGATGTTAAATACCGCACTGGCTTCTGGGGCGGACGTGCCATCAAAACACACATGACCGAACTCGCAAATGCACTGGGTGATCTTGGTGCCTGGGTTCGTTTACATTATGTTTATCCCTATCCTCATGTTGATGACGTTATTCCGTTAATGGCTGAAGGAAAAATTCTTCCTTATCTCGATATTCCTCTACAACATGCCAGCCCACGAATTTTAAAAGCAATGAAACGTCCGGGTAAAATTGATAAGACTATAGAGCGCATTAAAAACTGGCGCACTATCTGCCCTGACATTACTTTGCGTTCAACCTTTATAGTTGGTTTCCCCGGAGAAACTGAAGATGAATTTGAAATGCTGCTCGACTTTCTGGAAGAAGCCCAACTCGATCGTGTCGGTGCCTTTGCATACTCTCCGGTGGAAGGTGCTAAAGCCAATGAGCTGGGTAACTTTGTTCCTGAAGAAATTCAACAGGAACGTCTTGAACGCTTTATGCATCTACAAGCACAAATTAGTGCTGATAAATTACAGAAAAAAATCGGACAAACAATGACTGTACTGGTAGACAGTTATGGAGAAGAAGGCTTGGTACTTGCGAGATCAAAAGCGGATGCACCTGAAATTGATGGTGAAGTTATATTAGATGGATTTGAAGATGTGCAGCTTGGTGATTTTGTTGATGTTAAGATTGTTGCTGCAACCGAACATGATCTTATTGCCACACCGATTGATTAAATAGTCTGTAGGTCAGCTCTTTACCTACATGGACGTAGGTAAGGAGCTGACCTACATAATACTCATTTATTTTGAATTTTATAGGTCAGCCTTCAGGCCGGTGTAGAACCTAAACAAAGCCATACAGCTTGTCATTAAAAATGAGCAGCTTTGTATTCGAATACCTTGCGTCTTAATAATAATTTACTATCACGGACTTCACTGCGCCGTATCCTGACTACACGCTGCTACTTTAAAATTGCCACTTCAAAAAATAGCAGACTGTTTTTTAAACGTCCTTTCGTTATAAGCCACGCAAGTATGACTCCTAAAGAATTTGCCAGCATGTCATAATATTCAAAAAGTCGTACCCCACCTAAGCCTTGCAATATTTCTAACGTTATTCCCATCGTTATAAAAAACAAAATATAAAATAATCGAGTCCGGGGTGATTTATATAATTGAGCAAACCAGGTCATTAAAATAAAATATGCAAAAAAATGACCTACCTTATCAATATATTTAAATTCAATATGAAATTCAGGTGGCGTTGATGTTAATGATACATAACACATCAATATTACCAGTAACCATCCAATACTCAGCCATGCTTTAAAATATCGTAACATGAAGATATTAAGAAAAAAGATATAATAATATTGTGCCCTGAGCTACACGGTAAATAACAAAAGGCGTCATACCAATTCGTTCCAACATTTTCAGGAAGTAATGAATACATACATAGGCCGATACAGCAGATAAAAAATAACC
This sequence comes from Gammaproteobacteria bacterium, assembly GCA_030594815.1. Taxonomy (GTDB): domain Bacteria; phylum Pseudomonadota; class Gammaproteobacteria; order UBA6429; family Thiohalophilaceae; genus JAGLTQ01. The sequence goes on along the minus strand of JAUVEN010000012.1, from coordinate 16,926 downwards.
TATGCCCAGTGATAACCAGTCTACCCCGTTACCCTCTTGAATGAGTTTTAGTGTTTTATATCCACCGGCCATTAAAATGGTTGGGATTGATAATAAGAATGAAAAACGTGCAGCTCCCTGTCGGGTTAAACCGGCAAATAATCCCGCGGTCATAGTTATACCTGAACGGGAAGTACCAGGAATAAGCGCCAGCGCCTGTGCAAAGCCAATCATAATTCCGTTTTTCCAACTTAACTTATTCTCAGCATATCTTATTTTATTTTTACCAACATAATCTGAAAGCCCTAATAACAAACCAAAACCAATCGTTGCCCAGGCTATAACAACGGGCGAGCGCAACACGTCATCCACAAAATCATTTAGCAATAATCCTGCTGCACCGACAGGAATGGTAGCAATGATAACAATCCAGGCTAAACGACTTTCACCTACTGTTTGTTTTTTAATACATGACTGTGTCCAGTCTATCGTTAATCGTGTGACATCCTTTCTAAAATACCAGATAACAGCAGTAAGAGTGCCAAGATGCATGACTACATCAAAAGCTAAACCTTGATCGGGCCAATCACTTAAAACAGGAACAAGAATTAAGTGTGCCGAACTTGAAATTGGTAAAAACTCGGTTAACCCTTGCACCAAAGCCAATACAACTATTTGCCAAAAAAGCATTATATTTCCTTTTTAATACAATAGTTCCCCCTCCCCTTGAAGGGGAGGAAATAAACTGCTGTTATAATTTTATAAATACTCGCGTAAATCTCTAAACTCAAATGCGGGTAAAGACACATCACAATTTTTACTAAACCCTATCACTTTAAATAACTCCCCCATTTCATGCGGCAAAGTTAATTTTTTAATTTGTGACGCTGTTTCCATTTGTTGTTTCGTATCCAATTCATTTTCTAAATCTGCAAGCTCGAGTAAACCTGCTCCCATTAAAAAACTCACCTGATTGGTATAACCGATAACTTGTAGATTCGCTTCCAATGCGGCATCAGCCATTGCGGTAAAATCTACATGCGCCGTTATATCCTGCAAGCCAGGATAAACAAATGCATCAGGATGAGTACGATGTCTATAATGACACATCAAGGTACCTTGATTTCGTTGCTCATGATAATACTCATGACGCGGAAATCCATAATCAACTAAAATAATGAGACCTTGCTCTAATCGTTCGGCAATACTCTTTATCCAGTCTTCTGCTGCAAAATTAATTTCTGAAACGTATCCTGGATTAAGTTTTACATCCAGTTCAGATTCAATATCTTTTACCCGACTAATGAGCCGAACATCAAAACTCGATGTCACCTGAATTTCAAATTTATTATTTAACCACGTAACATTAACATCATTGATATCATTTTCTGTTTTTTGGAATAACTGCACGGGCATTGCATCAAGTAATTCATTCGCCAGTACAACACCGGAAAATTGCTCAGGTAGCTCATCTAACCATTTAATATTATCTATAAACTCAGGAAAATTTTCTTCAATTATTTTTTTTTGACGCTCACGTAAATCAGCACTCAATTCAAGTATCCAGTATTCTTTTGGTAACTTATTCTGCTGTTTTAAATAAACTAATATATCAGCCGCCATACGGCCACGACCTGCGCCTACCTCAAGAATAATATCGTCTTTATTTAATGCAGGTATAATTGCATTCGCTAATGCTTGAGAAAACAAAGGAGAAATTTCCGGAGCAGTAATAAAGTCGCCCTCTTCACCTAGCTTTGTACTGCCTGCTGCATAATATCCTAAACCAGGCGCATAAAGAGCAAGCTCCATATAACGCTGGAATGAAATCGCACCATCATTTTTATCGATCTCGGCTTTAATCAACGAGATTATATTTTCACTATGCTGTTGTGCTAAATCACCCGGCACGGGTAAGTCTTTAGAGTCTCGTGCAGACTGATAAAGTTTTTCTGAATATGAGTTGGAGGACATGGAAACAGACTAGACCTAATCGCTTGTGTTACAGTAAAAAATCAGTATTCCTGAATAAATAAGGTTCAAAGGATAACACAGTATGTCTGACAATCTGTTTAATAATAACAACTCAGAGAATACCAAGGTTGTATTAATTACCGGTGCAGCTCACCGTATTGGTGCCACAACAGCAAAACTATTACACCAAAACGGTATGAATATTGTTTTGCATTACCGCGGCTCCCGTGAACAAGCAAAAGCTTTGCAAAAAGAACTGAATAATGAACGAGAAAACTCGGTCATCCTTATTCAAGCTGACTTACATATCACTAATGGCTTGTCAGCATTAATTGAAGAGTCAGTAAAAGCCTGGGGGCGATTAGATGTATTAATTAATAATGCATCGAGTTTCTACCCAACAAAAATGGGCAAAGCAACTGAAGATCAATGGGATGATTTAATTGGTTCAAACCTTAAAGCCCCCTTCTTTTTATCTCAAGCTGCAACGCCTCATTTGAAAAAAACCAATGGCTGCATTATTAATATTGTTGATATTCATGCAGAACGTCCATTAAAAACATTCCCTATATACAGCATGGCAAAAGCAGGCTTGGTTATGATGACTAAATCTTTAGCCTGTGAACTTGGACCAGAAATTAGAGTAAACGCGGTTGCACCTGGCGCAATACTCTGGCCAGAAAATCTTGATGAAGTTGCCAAACAACGTATTGTCTCACGCACTTTTTTAAAACGTCAGGGCGAACCCAATGATATTTCAAAAACAATTTTGTATTTAATTAAAGATGCGGGGTATGTTACCGGACAGATCATCGCTGTAGATGGTGGACGAAGTTTAAACTCTTGAAACATGGATTCCAGCTCGCGCGTTGCCTGACTGGAATGACGATCTAAATAGATTATGTCGTATATAAAACAAACTGTCATTCCCGCAAGTCTTTAGAGGGAGAAGTGGTGCAGGGAAGCACCGTTTACGAATCAAAAGATGAAATCCAGTAATTTAAATGCAATAGATTCCGACTCACGCTTTGCTTGACCGGAATGACGATGACCTAATTAACTTTAAAATCAATAACCCAAAGCTTTTGTGAATCTTTATCAAAGTTCAACCAGTGATCACACATGGTTTTTCCTGACACAGGATGAATTAAGTGTGGAGCTATTTCTTCAAGAGGAAGTAAAACAAAGGCATTTTTAGTGATTTCATCACGCGGTAATTCTAAACCCTCTTCTTTCAGAATAAGGTCATCATAAAGCAGCAAATCCAGATCTACCGTTCGGGGCGAGAAACGAGGAACATTTCGATCACGACCGTTATCATCTTCTATTTTTCGTAAGGTAGCAGCAACGGTATGCACGTCTTCATCGGTATTTAAGCCAGCCACTAAATTTAAAAAATTATCACCATCAAAACCCACCGCTTCACTTTCATACACTGAAGAAAGAATAAGTTTGCCGTAATGATCCTGTAATGCATTAATCGCAATGCGGATGTTGTTTTCCGCATCAATATTACTGCCAATACTGATATAAATTTTCGTCATATGACTATTTTATGACACCGCGGGCTTTTTACCGCGTTCAATAAGAATACCAACACCACTTGCACCACTAATGGCTTCACCTTTATTCAATTTTAAACGCACCCACGGTACATTAAATTCATTAAGAATAATTTGTGTGCATTCTTCGGCCAGGCGTTCAACCAATAAAAATTCACTCTCTTCAACAAAGCTGATCAACCGTTTTGATACCGCTTTGTAATCAAGAGTATTTTCAATATCATCCGTTTCAGCCGCTTTGCTGATATCGGTTGCCATTTCCAGATCCAGGCTGATAGTCTGTTTGGTTTCACGTTCCCAGTCATAGATGCCTATGATGGTTTCGATTTTTAAATCATAAAGAAAAATAATATCCATGAGCGCTAAGATACAGCATCAATACAAAAAGATAAATGCTATATTACACTTATATATCTGTATAAATACGCATTAGTCTTGAAATTTAAGGAGGTAAATATGAATAAAGATAATTCCTTTACATCAATATTATTTGTATTTATTTTTTCACTTTTTTTCTCATCAACTGCATTGGCCAAGGAATATCTTAGCCCTGCAGAATTAGAAAAATGGTTCAATTCAGATGATGAACTTCCCACTAGTAAAGTAAATGATGGCAAGCTCATTTTTTTAACTTCAAATTCTAAAAAAAATATTTTTCACTCTGTAATCAATATTTTTGTTGACCAAAACAGCATTGATAATGGTTGGACAAAATTAACTCAATGTTACTCAAATCTCGACCCCATTCATCGTACCGCAGTTGTATACAGAAAAAATTTAATAAAAAATCTCAAAGTACTATCAAGTAAAAATATTAAAATTACCAAAGTATCCGGTAATAAAGTTTTTCTACAAGATGTCACTAAAGATGCAACGTTATGCATCGGGGCCAAGGCACGAAATTTTTATCAAAATGACGACAAATCATTTAGCCTGGTAAATGGTCCTTATCATCGAAAATTTCTCGATGGTTATTTTCCATATCATTTAAAATTAAATATTCACTATATTCCAAAGCTTAAATTCAATTACGGCACGCCTAAACAACAATCAGGATTTCAGGTTAAACAAGACTCGAACTCACTATTAATTGATACATTGTTTAAAGGCAGATTAAAAACAGAGTTTAGGTTTAATTTAATTAAATAAACACATTAACCAGCATAATGTACCTCTTATTTTTCATCTCCCTCTGTCGAAGAGCCCCAAAATCTTGTACCTTTACGCCATGAATATACAAATGGAAATTCTCGAATACATTCTTATTTTTGCTTCTTATCTAATCGGCTCACTTTCTTCCGCCATTATTGTTTGTAAAATAATGGGGCTACCTGATCCGCGCGGTGAAGGTTCTGGTAACCCTGGCGCTACTAATGTATTACGCTTTGGCGGCAAAAAAGCCGCTGCCATCACTTTGGCTGGCGATATGGTTAAAGGTTTGTTACCTGTACTGATTGCACAGTATCTAAACATTAGTGTTTTGGGCATCGCTCTGGTTGGTTTGGCCGCTTTTCTTGGACACCTTTATCCTGTCTTTTTTCAATTCAAAGGCGGCAAAGGTGTCGCAACCATGCTCGGTGTAATGTTTGGATTTTCGTGGTGGATTGGATTGGCGACCGCGGGAACCTGGTTATTCATGGCAAAAATCGTTAAGGTTTCTTCACTCTCTGCCCTGGTAGCCACCGCATTAGCACCTGTTTATGTCTGGTTATGGTTCAACCACCCAGAGCCAATAAGTGTCACCATTATTATGACCGTAATTTTATTCTGGCGTCATCGCTCCAATATTCAGAATATGCTTAAAGGGACAGAAGATGCTATCGGGAATAAAAAAACATAAAAACTATAGCCACCAAGGACACAAAGAACTCCAAGAAAATATATACAAAACCACGGGGGACACGGAGAACACGGGGGTTAAAAATTAAAAATGTTTCCCTGTGCTCCCCGTGTCCCCCGTGGTTTAAATGTTTTGTCTTGGTGTCCTTGGTGGCTATATTGCTTTTAGTGATTCCAAATCCCAACGCGGTTTTGCACTAAACTCCAGGTTCTCATGTTGCCCTGCAACTAAACGCTGGCAACCAGCAAAAGCGATCATCGCACCATTATCCGTACAGAACTCCAGTCGAGGGTAATATACTGTCGCCTTTTCTTTTTTCACCATTTCTTCGAGGCGCTGACGCAGTCTTGTGTTAGCACTTACTCCGCCAGCAATCACCAAGCGTGTTGAATTTGTCTGTTGTAATGCGCGGCGACATTTAATTGCCAGCGTCTCTACTACCGCGATTTCAAAGGCACAGGCAATATCGGCTTTGGTTTGTTCACTTTTATCGCTTTTATGCAGGGTATTTAAAGTGAAGGTTTTTAAACCACTAAAACTGAAATCCAGGCCTGGTCGATCACACATGGGCCGTGGAAATTTATATTTCCCCACTTCACCTTTTTCGGCTAATTTTGCCACTGCGGGTCCACCAGGGTACGCAAGTCCAAGCATTTTGGCCGTTTTATCAAAAGCTTCACCTGCCGCATCATCTAACGAATCACCAAGCAATTGGTATTGTCCAATACCCTCCACTTTCACCAACATGGTATGTCCACCCGAAACCAGCAAAGCAACAAATGGAAATTCAGGGGGATTTTCTTCCAGCATGGGTGCTAGTAAATGACCTTCCATGTGATGTACCGCAACAGCTGGAATATCCCAGCCATACGCCAAACTTCGAGCTATTCCCGCCCCGACAAGTAATGCACCAGCTAGCCCGGGCCCGGCAGTATAAGCGACACCATCTAAATCTTTTGCCGTAATACCTGCTTCAGCAAAAACCTGCTTCACTAACGGCAACGTTTTACGAATATGATCACGAGATGCCAGTTCAGGCACTACACCACCATATTCGGCATGTACCGCAATCTGACTATATAAAGCATCCGCCAATAAGCCCTTTTTAGAGTCAAAAAGAGCGATTCCTGTCTCATCGCAGGAGGTTTCTATTCCTAATATCAACATAAGCCGTATTTTATCTCTCTTTCGCTTCCAGATCTTTGCTTTTTCGCCTGACAGGTATTAAACTTGCGCGCTTTCTCATTTGCAATAAAATTTTTAGAGGTAAGGATTACATGCCTGCTGTACGCGTAAAAGAAAACGAACCATTTGATGTCGCTCTGCGTCGTTTCAAACGTTCTTGTGAAAAAGCTGGAGTTTTATCTGAAGTTCGCCGTCGCGAATTCTACGAAAAGCCAACTTCAGTTCGCAAACGTGAAAAAGCTGCTGCTGTTAAGCGCAATCTTAAGAAAACGTCTCGCGATCGTAATCGCCTGAAGCGTTTATACTAAGAATAGAATTCTAAGTCACCTCATTCCGTGGGGTGGTTTTATTTCGCCTTCATGACTGATTCCGCACTCAAAACTCGAATTAATGACGATGTCAAAACTGCCATGCGCAGCAAAGACAAAGAACGTCTTGGCACCTTACGCCTGTTAACGGCTGCCATTAAACAAATCGAAGTTGATAAACGCATTGAACTTGATGACGAGCAAGTTGTTGCCGTTATTGAAAAAATGCTCAAGCAGCGTAAAGATAGTATCGAGCAATTCGAAAAAGCCGGTCGAAATGAGCTGGCTGAAATCGAAATCAAAGAAGTCGCTATTCTCAAAGAATTCATGCCTGAACAAATGTCTGACGCTAATGTTGATGCCCTAATCGACGAAGCAATCGCATCGACTGGTGCTGAAGCAATGAAAGACATGGGCAAAGTAATGGGCATACTCAAATCTCAACTTGCTGGCAAAGCCGATATGGGTGCTGTTAGCGGAAAAATCAAAGCTAAACTTTCTTAGCCTTCGTTACCTTATCTAACCTCTAATTAAATCACTTAAGCTTTTCTCTCAAATTTCTTTTCAAAAAAATTATTAAATAGTCTTCTTGTATTATCCTGCTTTCACACGAATTTGATTTTGTTAAAACTATTCTTGTTATAGGTTTTTATTACTAAATATTTTTTCTTAATTAAGGTACTGGAGTCGCTCTAACATCAACTCACACACCATTGGTAACTCTAAACTAATACAAAGCACTCCACTCTAAATACAAGCGGCTCCGGTACCGCTCAAGCTATAATATAGAACAAGTCTAAATTTTTAGACCATTCCATTTTTTATTCCTCCACCCACTTTCAAAAAAATACAAGCAAAATATAAAACTTAAACTTGATTAAGATCAAGAGTGCACCTTATCGTTCAACGATAAAGTACCCCTCATAATTTATAGCTACTTTTAGAATTACTCCAAGCTACATACTTACTTAAAAGGTTATTGGATTTATTGCACTAATTTAAACAATGATATTATCAAACTATGTAAATACATTTGGTCAGTCGATGTTGAATAAGCATCAGCAACGCGTGCACAAAATTGCAATTGATGCTGACTTCACCTGTCCTAATCGTGATGGAACAATTGGTCGTGGCGGATGTACTTTTTGCAATAATGTTTCTTTCAGTCCTAATGGACGAAAGCCTGCATCACTTAATCAACAAATTAATGCTGGCAGAAAAGTATTAGTTAAACGTACCGGTGCACAGCAATACCTTGCTTACTTTCAAGCTTACACAAATACTTATGCTGATCCGCAAATATTAAAAAGTTTATACGATAGTGCTTTAGCTGAACCTGATGTAATTGGACTATGCATTGGAACAAGACCAGACTGTGTACCCGACAAAGTTTTAGATTTACTGAGTGATTATCAAGATCAAGGTTATGAAGTCTGGTTAGAGTTAGGTTTGCAATCAAGTTACGACAAAACATTGGAACGCGTTAATCGCGGACATGATTACGCAACATATTGTAAAGCAATAAAGGCAGCACATAGTCGACAACTCTCTGTATGTACTCATTTAATTATTGGTCTGCCGGGTGAAGATAATTCTCATGCCAAAATCAGTTTATTACGAGTATTAGAACAAGGTGTAGAAGGCCTTAAACTTCATCCTCTACATGTTGTTAAAGGAACGGCTCTCGCAAATGAATGGCGACGAGGAGAATACCAGCCGCTAAGCTTAAAAGAATACATCAACACTGTTGCAGATTTAGTTGCTTTAACGCCTAAAGAAATCATCTTCCACCGTCTAACGGGGACCGCACAAAAAGATATCCTGCTTGCTCCTGAATGGTGTTCACAAAAATGGAATGTTTTAAACGGGATAACAGCAGAACTTAAGCAACGCGGTCATAGCCAGGGAATAAAATATGGAGAACAAAGTACATGGTAGCGCTAAAAAATAAAATTGAGCTTGTTTGTCCCGCAGGAAGTTTGCCAGCTTTACGCGCAGCGGTTGATAACGGTGCTGATGCTGTCTACATTGGTTTTCGTGACGCTACCAATGCACGAAATTTTCCCGGATTAAACTTCAGCTTTGAAGAAGCACAAACAGGCATTGACTATGCCCATAAGAAAAAGGCAAAAGTTTTATTAGCCTTAAATACTTTTCCACAACCTGCAGACTGGTCACTCTGGACTAAAGCCATTGATAATGCAGCAAAGCTTGGGGTTGATGCTGTTATCCTGGCCGATCCAGGTTTAATGCGTTATGCATCAAGAAATTATCCTGAGTTACGCTTACATCTTTCAGTGCAAGGTTCAGCCACAAATAAACATGCCATTGGATTTTTTAAAGACAACTTCAATATTCAGCGTGTTGTATTACCTCGGGTACTGTCTCTCGCTCAAGTAAAAAATGTTATTGATAATAGCCCCGTTGAAGTTGAAGTCTTTGGCTTTGGTAGTTTATGTGTCATGGTTGAAGGTCGTTGTGTTTTATCTTCCTATGTAACCGGTGAGTCTCCTAACTCGTGTGGCGTATGTTCGCCTGCTAAAGCCGTTAAGTGGGAAGAAACACCTAAAGGAAGACAGTCACGCTTAAATGGCGTATTGATTGATAGTTATGGTGCAGACGAAAACGCCGGTTATCCAACTTTATGTAAAGGTCGTTTTCAAGTTGAAAACAATACTTTTTATGCGATTGAAGAACCTACCAGTCTAAACACTCTGCCTATACTCCCTGAAATAATGAAAATGGGTGTCGCTGCAATTAAGGTCGAAGGACGTCAACGAAGTCCTGCTTATGTTGCACAAGTTACCAGGATATTACGGACTGCTATTGATTCATGTCAGGCTGATTTAGAAAATTATTCTCCGAATAAAGAATGGATCGAAGGGCTTGATCATTTATCTGAAGGAAATTCTCATACCTTAGGCGCTTATCATCGTCCATGGCAATAATTAGATTAAGAGTAAGAATATGAAGCTTTCATTAGGTCCACTGCAATATTTTTGGTCAAAAGAAAAAGTCTTTTCCTTTTATGAAGAAGTAGAAAAACTTCCTGTCGATATTGTTTATCTTGGTGAAGTTGTTTGCTCTAAAAGACGTCAGTTAAAACTTGAAGACTGGCAAACGATTGCAGAAAAGTTAACAGCAGCAGGTAAAGAAGTGATTCTATCAACCATGACCTTATTGGTTGCTGACTCTGAACTTGCTCAGCTTAAAAAGATCTGTGCAAATGAAAAATATGCCGTTGAAGCTAATGACACCTCTGCACTTCATTTATTAAATGGTAAAACAGGTTATGTCGCGGGCCCTCATATCAATATGTATAACGCCGAAACATTAGCCGTATTACATGACGCCGGCGCTAAACGTTGGGTTTTACCAATCGAACTGTCAGAAAAAACACTTATTGATTTACAAAAGGGAAAGCCACAAGGTATGGAAACAGAAGTGTTTGTTTATGGAAACATCCCGCTTTCATTTTCTGCTCGTTGTTTTACAGCAAGAGCATTTAACATTCCCAAAGATCAATGCGAATTTAAATGTGATCAGTTTGACAAAGGTATGTCATTGAAAACTCAGGAGGATCAAAATCTATTTCTTATAAATGGCATTCAATTGCAATCAGGTGTACCGAGTAATTTATTATCTGTTGTTGATAAACTAAAAGAACTTAATATTGATGTACTACGTATTTCACCACAAGATGAAAATATGGCCTCAATTATCCAGGCCTTTAGAGAAAGCATTGATAATGATTCATCAAATATTGAATTGCCTATCCCCGAAGGTGGCTGGTGTAATGGCTACTGGTATGGGCAACCTGGTCTTGACTGGAAATCTTGTTAACTAATTTTGTAGGTCAGCCTTCAGGCTGACGCTAATATAAAAACAACCACAACTCCAATCGATTACCCAAACATACCCTTCACACAATAAATTATACGGTTAACGAACGCTGCGTCAGCCTGAAGGCTGACCTACATAGTGCAATTAATTAAATAATACTTTCTCACTCAAACTATGTATACGCTTACTTAACTCTAACCGTTCTACCACCGGAGCAATACGAGTTGCCAGAGTTTGTCCTAAAATAGATTTTAAATAAACGCCTGTATCAAAATCCATTGCATCAATCAGGTTCTTGATATACAAACCGTCTTCAGTATTACCTTCAAGACTTAAATGGCGAGAGAAGAATAAACTATCTGGATCTTCATTACCTGTCGCAAGCAATAAAAATGTTTTTAAATCACCCGAGATATGAACATCAGCAACACTATTTGATCCAGCATCATCAACTAATCGATTATTACGAATAACAAACTTCCAACAATTTCCCGTATCTTTAATTGTAAGTTGTAGCCGCTTACCTTCCATGAAATCCAAACGAGAAGTAATCGCTTGCCCATTCATTAAATGACCACCTACTCGACTTATTAAATGAGTGTGAACCTTATCTGGAACAAAACGAAGAAAGTGTTTTAGTGGCTTCAAAGTAATCATCATTTTATATTCTCAGTAATATAATCCTGTAAATATAATGTAACTAATAAGATGACTATATGATCTAGATCAATATCTCCTAAATAGAGGTAGCAACTGACAGGGTGAGAATATTGTTGGCTCCGCTGCGCTTGAGCCCACCTACATAAAATTTGTAGGTGGGCTCAAGAAGCACTGTAGAACCGCTGCGCGTTTTACCTCAGAACTGCAAACTGCGCAGTTCATCAGGTACTACTTCGCGTTGCTTAGGTCGCATCAGCACTTCTTCGCTTTGCTCAGGTCGTCCATGACGGAGCCAACAAAGATCCTTCGTTTTTATCATTACGACGACAAGGATGCTCTTGCCTATAGCGGCTGACAGCCTAAGCAACAATATCCCATTCGCCCGGAAAATTTTCCTTTCACAATCACATCACCGCACTGATAACAGGAAAGTCCTTTCCTGCGGTAAACATTAAAACGATAACTTTCAAATTCTATGCCCTGCTTCGCTAGTTTCTCTGCGCGTGACAGTAGATTTGTAATGCCAGCGGTTTCATATGATTGCCGGGTTAACTGAAAGCTGTTATCTGCAATCAGTTCAAGTTGCTGTTGGTTGAGATCACATATACGAGTTTCAGGGTGTAAACCTGAAACATGTAATATTTCACAACATAAATAATTACCTATGCCGGCCAGAACCCTCTGATCCTGCAATAGAGTCATAAGAGTACGCCGTGACTTATGAAATGTTAACAGTCTTTGTTTAACCATTTCTTGTGTCGTTGTTGCTGATAGCAGTTCCAGACCTAATTTACTCAGGTAAGGATGGTTCACAAGTTCATGTTCTTTTAGAACAGAGATGTCTGAGGCGCTATAAAGAAATGCTGCTCCCTGCTGCATGTGGATAGCAAGACGCAACTGTCGTTTCACATCTGGTATTTTTCCATCTGGCGAGATGATCCATTTACCATAAAGCTGGTTGTGGCTATAGATCGTATAACCATTAGAAAAGCGGATGAGCATCGCTTTTCCTTTTGCATTAACTTCGATAATTCGATTATTTTTTAGTTTGCTCTGATAGGGTTTCAGGTGATCAAAGGCAAAAAATATTTTAGTTACCTTGCCTTGCTCAAGTACTTGAGCAAGTTCATCTCTTGCACGTCGTATTTCAGGACCTTCAGGCATTATTTTAAACCGTCTTTATGAATAAATACTGTCAAAAATCAATTTCTATCAGCTGTACTACGACCTATTTTAAAGTGAAAACTCAATTCGTTCTTCCAATTTCTTCAGAGCTTTTTTTCCACAATCGGCATCCTTATCTCCACCAGGTGCACCACTTACACCAACAGCACCCAGGTTATAACCTGCAGTAGTAATTTTAATGCCACCTTCCATCACAATTAAGCCTTCGATGTGATTTAACTCCTGTTGAATATCAGAACGTGCTTTTTTGAACGCACCACTATCAGTCCACGCCATCACTGTCATATTTGCTTTTCTTTGTGCTATCTCTATAGTAAATCGTGCAGCTAAATCATCTCTTAATATAGCCCTAATTAATCCATAGCGATCCACGACAACTGCACTAACGTGATAGCCTTTATTTCGACATGCCATAACAGCCTCATTAGCGATATCTCTGGCTAATTCCATTCCTATATTTTTGCTATTAACAATATCAGCAGCCTCAACTGAAAAACTAAGAAAGCAGACGATATATAAAAATATTGATTTAATTTGTCTATGTAGCTTATTTTGAATCTTCATAATGACTCCACTTTGCATTGATAGGATATAAATTTACCACGATAGCCTTAAACCTTATCTATAAAAATCTGAGTAAATTTACTATAAGCATGTTCTACATACCCATTCACCGGTAAACTTGCACCATGGCTGGCCGTATTCCTCAACAATTCATTGATGACCTCTTAAACCGCGTCGATATCGTCGAAGTGGTTGATTCACGTGTACCTTTGAAGAAAAAAGGAAAGGAATACACTGCCTGCTGTCCTTTTCACTCAGAAAAGACGCCCTCTTTCACCGTGAGTCAAGGCAAGCAGTTTTATCACTGCTTTGGCTGTAAGGCGAGCGGTTCAGCAATTGGTTTTTTGATGGAGTACGAGCATTTAAGCTACCCCGAGGCCATTGAGGAACTGGCGCGAAGTCAGGGGATTGATGTGCCCTATGAGGGTGGTCAACGCCCTGATCCTGCTGTTAAAAAAGCACAAACTGATCTCTATGATTTAATGCAGCAAACCGATCAGTATTACCAGCAGCAACTTCGGCAACATGCAGATGCCCAAACGGCTGTCAGTTATCTTAAAGAGCGCGGTTTAAGCGGCGAAGTCGCCAAAGATTTCGGTATTGGTTTTGCCCCGGATGGTTGGGACAACCTGCTTAAAGCCCTCGGCAATACGCCCGAACGTGAAAAAGCACTGGTTACGGCGGGTATGCTGATTAAAAAAGATAACGGTAAATGCTATGACCGTTTCCGAGATCGTATCATGTTCCCCATTCGGGATCGACGCGGCCGTTGTATCGCTTTTGGTGGTCGTATTCTCCCAAAAGATCAGCCAAATGATAAAGATGCCAAATATTTAAACTCACCGGAAACCCCACTGTTTCATAAAGGCCGTGAGCTCTATGGTTTATACGAAGCTCGACAGGCTCTGCGTGATATTCCACGCCTAATGGTGGTTGAAGGCTATATGGATGTGGTGGCGCTCGCGCAATTTGATGTGCGCTATGCTGTGGCGACACTTGGCACTGCAACCACAGCCGACCACTTACAACGCCTATTTCAGCTCACACCTGAAATTGTCTTTTGTTTTGATGGTGATCGCGCAGGTAGAGATGCAGCATGGCGTGCTTTGCAAGTCTGTTTACCTGAGATGCGAGATGGCCGTGAAACCCGCTTTATGTTTTTGCCCGATGGAGAAGATCCGGACAGTTATATTCGAAAAATAGGCAAAGAGGCGTTTGAACAGGAAATTAAACAGGCACAAACTTTTTCTGATTATTTATTCAAGCAATTGACCGATAAAGCCGATATAAGCGGTATTGGTGGTCGCGCCAAGCTCGTTGAAACGGCTCGCCCCATGTTGTCGCAGATGCCAGAAGGTATTTATCGTAAGTTAATGTTTGAACAGCTGGAAAAATTGGGCCGAGTCGACCTCGCTTTACCACAGTCAAAACCAGCGGCAGGTGGTCGTTTTAAAACATCGCGCCAGCCGGGCAAGAAAACGGCAACTTCGATGACGCCAGTTCGCAAAGCCATTACGTTATTGTTAAACCAGCCTGGTGTTGCGCAACAATGGCTCCAGAATGAGACGACTGATCAAGACGAACTCTCAAAACTTGACCTTCCAGGCATGGATTTATTACTGGAAGTACTTGAAATATTAAGGATTAGCCCCGATTTAAGTACTAGCGCACTCATCGAGCGCTGGCGTGAAACACCTTCTGGCAACCACTTAGCCCAATTAGCGAGTGAACAACCCGAATTAGATGACAGTGCAGCATTAGAAGTCGAGTTTATTGCCGTGATGAATGCACTAAAAAAACAGTCGATTGATCTTCGATATGACGATTTACAGGCTAAATTAGACCGCGGTTCACTCGATGAAGCAGAAATGACCGAGTATAAAATGCTCTTACAGCAAATATATGTTGTAAAAAGTGCTTCAAAACCGGACTAATAGCAAATATTTGCTATATATATTAGAAGAAAGCGTTAAAAACTAGTGTATAATTCGTTGGTTTTACGCCCCGATATTGTTAATACAGGTAAGAAGGCTTTTATGTCGCAAGCAACAAACCAAGAAACGCAACAATCTCAACTTAAGATATTGATTGCTAAAGGAAAAGAGCAGGGATTCCTGACTTACGCCGAAGTAAACGATCATTTACCAAATACCATCGTCGATCCGGAACAAATAGAAGACATCGTTGGCATGATCAACGATATGGGTATCACCGTGCATGAAAAAGCACCGGATGAAGAAACTATCGCAAATGCAAGCAACTCAGTCGATGAAGACGCGGCAGAAGAAGCTGCTGCTGCACTTGCAAACGTAGAAAGTGAATTTGGTCGAACTACGGATCCAGTGCGTATGTATATGCGTGAAATGGGTACCGTTGAATTGCTGACTCGTGAAGGCGAAATTGCTATTGCCAAACGTATTGAAGCTGGCCTACGTCACATGATGGCAGCCCTCTCTTCATATCCAGAAACAATTCAAATTCTTGTTGATTCATACGGTTTAATTGCTAAAGAGCAAATGAAACTGACAGATATCATTTCTGGATTCATTGATCCAGATGCGCCCGATAACATTCCAACTCCTGCTGAAATCGCAGCGGCAAATGCAAATAAAGCTGCCGGCAATACTGACGATGATGAGGAAGAAGTTGATACGGGCATCGATTTAGAAGAAGCACATGAACGTTTCACTACACTCGAAAAGTCACATCATAAACATATTGCTGCTTTGCAAAAATATGGACACGATGATCCTAAAACTATTACTATTTTAGATTCAATCATCAAGCAAATTTCCCAATTGAAACTTGTGCCTAAGATGACAATAGTCATTCAAACCAATATGCGTCAGTTAATTACACGTATTCGTGCACAAGAAAAAATTATTTTAGATGTTTGTGTTGAACAGGCTCACATGCCCCGTAAACATTTCATCACAACATTCCCTGATAGTGAGACTGACCTTCAATGGTTAGATCAACATATCGCAGCAGGTGAAAGTTACTCGGAAGTATTAAAGGATCACCATGATGAAGTTCTTAAAGCACAAACCAAATTAGTAAAAATTGGTGATGAAAGTGGTTTAAAAATTAAAGAAATCAAAGCGATCAATCGTAAAATGTCGATTGGTGAAGCAAAAGCCCGTCGTGCAAAAAAAGACATGGTGGAAGCCAACTTACGTTTGGTAATTTCGATTGCGAAAAAATACACCAACCGTGGTCTGCAATTTCTGGATTTAATTCAGGAAGGCAACATCGGCTTAATGAAAGCCGTTGATAAATTTGAATACCGCCGTGGTTATAAGTTCTCTACCTATGCTACATGGTGGATTCGTCAGGCGATTACCCGTTCAATAGCAGATCAGGCACGTACTATTCGTATCCCGGTACACATGATTGAAACGATTAATAAACTCAATCGTATATCACGTCAAATGTTACAGGAAATGGGACGTGAGCCTACTCCTGAAGAACTTTCAGAACGTATGGAAATGCCTGAAGACAAAGTGCGTAAAGTACTCAAAATTGCTAAAGAACCTATCTCAATGGAAACACCCATTGGTGATGATGAAGATTCACACCTTGGTGACTTCATTGAAGACTTCAATGTTGAGTCTCCTGTGGATTCTGCAACAGCAGGCGGCCTTGGAGAAACAGTACAGGGTATTCTTGAAGGCTTAACAGCTCGTGAAGCTAAAGTTTTACGCATGCGTTTTGGTATTGATATGAATACTGACCACACTTTAGAAGAAGTGGGTAAACAGTTTGATGTAACCCGTGAACGTATTCGCCAGATTGAAGCGAAGGCATTACGCAAATTGCGTCACCC
>JAUVEN010000017.1 GCA_030594815.1 Gammaproteobacteria bacterium | reverse complement strand
TAGTAACCAGATAAATACTTCTGCAAAATTACGAGTCATTTCCTTAAACCACAGTTTTTCCTGAGTTTTTCGATAACGCATTGCGATAATTGCATATGCTGTTCCCGAACGAACCGAACGATTCCAGTAATCTTTAAAATAATGCATGTCTAAATCATGTTTCACCATAGGGCTATCAATACATACTATACGATAACCTTTCTGTCTTACCCGAAAACAAAGATCAGGTTCCTCTCCGGCAATCAAGCCTCCATCAAATAGGCCAGTTTCATCAAATACAGAACGTTTCCATAAAGCATTACCTCCGCATAATCGATAATCACCAGGAGGTATATACCAGTCAAATCGACAAACCTTCATATAAAGATTGCTTTGTTCTCCAGCTTCTTCTATCGTTCCAAAAACTGCTCCAATTGAATTCTCAGAAATTAAAGTTGGCAATGCTTTTTTCAACCAAAGCTCATCTAATATACTGTCACCATCAACAAATTGAATAAATTTACTATTTGAGACAGTTACACCTAGGTTTCTAGCTTTTGCTGCACTTGGTTTAGAGTCATTGAGATTAATAACTTTAACATTTGAAAAAGATTCTGCAATCTCAACACTTTTATCAGTTGAACCACTATCCACATAGATGATTTCCAGGGTACATTCAGATAGAAACAAACAAGAAATTGAATTTAAGCAATCCCCAAGAAATTTTTCTTCATTTAAGCCAATAACAATTACTGCAATATCATTCATATATCTTACTTATCTCGTTTTTTCCATCCGGCAGATTCAAGTGGTAAAGTTTTATTGTATTTAAGTAAATCAGGATAATTTAATAAATTTTCTTTTGCAATTTTAATAGCTCAAATAAACCAACACCATTCTGTCTCATTAAAGGGTGCTGCTACTAATATTTTCATTTTAAATTATCTAAAAAATTAAAAAACTACATATTCAACATGTTTTGATTTTTTATGTATCTAACTCTACCAAACAATGCACCAACTAATAAGAACATCCATGCGCTTAAGGAAGCATTAGGTAGCTGGTCAACCATAATTATGGATATGATTAACGCATGCCCAAGTAATAATTTTTTGTCACTTTCACTTTTAAGTAAGACACTTGTTTTCGCAGCCTTCCATATACTTGTGACTAGTAAACCAAACAAAGCAACAAATCCAATAAATCCATATACTCCAAATATTATTATCCAATACCCATCAGTGACCGAAAATTCCAACCTGTTTCTTCCCCATCCACCCCAACCAAAAAACAATTTATGCTGGGCATGCTCAAATAATAAATTTTCATGTAAGAAACGAAAAGCTAAAGACTCCCCTCGTGCAGGATTAATATCAGTAGCTAGCGCTATTAATTTTTCATGCGGAAAAATATCTGACATTAACAACAAGGGATACAATAAAACAATAAAAGCAATCAATAAAGATGCTCGTCTAATCATATTTTGAGATGCCCATGAAATGGTTAAAAAAAGCACTAATCCTAATAATAAAGGTCCAGTTGATTTATTCAAAACTAATACCATAAAAAGAAAGATGATAATCAACCAGGGTGAGAGTCCTATAATTCTAATCTTTTTTCGTAAAAGTACAGTTGCGGCACCAAGCGCAATAGCAACAAACATAGACACCGTTAACCCATGACCAATAAAAACCACTGCTCGAAACCCGCTAGCTCTGTACTGTTGAAGGAAACTATGAGGGAAAAAGCCATACATCATAGTATGCCATTGTGGGCTCATTCTTATTTCATATAATATTGGTATCGAATAGAACAAACTTGAAATAACTAACAACTTAAATAGTATCAATTGATCTTCTTGGGTTTTGATTAATTGCATACCTAGAATTAAAGGAAGTAATACAAGATACTGCTTTACAGTACTTGATATTGAATCAAGAAAGGTTAATCCGCGAATAGAATTAATAGTTTCCTGATTATTCACCATAGAAATAAAAGGAATAATAAGCAGAATAATAATAAACCATCTTTCTACCCCTTTTTCAGGGAAAAAATTTATTTTACTTTTCTTAATATATTTACAACCTATCAAAGCCGCAATAGCAGGTATTGTTTCTTTATTCAGAGGCGGAATAAATGGGAAGTCAATTGCGACCTTTACAGGTAATATTAAAAACCCACCCACAATGGTCCAAAAAGTTGCATTAACTATTGGCATGCGCTTATAAAAAATTAGCGATATAAGGGGCCAGCTGATTAAAACAATGTAAGCAAAGGTATTAGGCATAAAATATCAATTCGCTATCGTCGACCAACCCCTCTATATAAAATACCTTGCGCAGTCAATGACTCACTATCCAAACAATTACGCCCATCAACCACAACCTTAATTCCCAGGTTTGCAAGATCCATATTTTTTAGTTGATTAATACAATCATCATGATCCGTTACAATGAATATTGCTTTACTACCTTTAAGTGTTTCTTCTAAAGTGTCTGAAGTATTTTCTTTGCTAATCCAGCTATCATAAACACTGAGCTCAGCCCCCTTTTTCTTTAAAACATTATGTATTTCGAAGAAAGGAGATTCACGAGCATCATCCACATTCTTTTTATACGCAACGCCCAATACTGTTATTCGAGTACCCTTAATAGGTAACGCTTTTTCATTCAAAGCATCTTGTAAAAGTGAAATAGCATATTCAGGCATACCGTTATTAGTATTACGTGCCAACTGAATAATTTCAGGCATATAGCCTGCTCTCTTTGCCGCATCTTTTAACCATTCAGGATCAACTGCTATACAGTGTCCACCTACTCCCGCACCGGGGAAGAAAGGTCCTTTTCCAAAGGGTTTTGTTGACATTCCATCAATAACATCAACCACATCTAGATTTAATACATCACTTATTTTCGCCAGTTCATTTACAAAGGCTATATTGACATCCCGTACCGTATTTTCCATTGCTTTTACTGCTTCAGCATCACGAATTGACCGCATCATGGTCACACTGCCCAGTGGTGGTTGAGATATCTCGTAGCCACTTTTTGTATCAGCAATAGAAATTTTTGGTCGCAGACTTTTTCGTATATCTCTAACATCAAATAAATCTCCACCTAAAATGGAAACATATAAATCTGCTGCTGCTTTAACACCTTTTTGTGTAGTTGCGCCAACCACACGCGGAATATTTTCAGTTGTCCAAAAATCATCCCCAGGATTAACCCGTTCTGGGCAATGTGCCAGCTGAAAATCCACCCCAACTTTTTTACCCGTTTTTTCTTCCAGGTAAGGCAAGACAATATCATCACATGTTCCCGGGAAGACTGTTGATTCAACTACGATTAAGTCATCCTTATTAATATATGGAGCAATAACATCAAGTGCGCTAATCAGAGGTTTAATATCCGGATCATTATTACTATTGATAGGAGTAGGCACACAGATAAGATATGCAACACAGTCCGCTAATTTTTCATTGTTTGCTGTTGGATGGAAGTTACCGCTATCATTTGCTTTACTTAATAAAGCCTCAACCTTGATATCAATAATGTGCGATTTCCCGCATGATAAAATATCTACTATTTTTTGATTCGATTCAAAACCAACTACTTGATAATCTTTGACTGCGCATAATGATGCGAGAGGCAAACCAACATAACCTAAACCGATAACAGCAATTTTTTTATTATTCACGTCTATCTAACCTACAAATTTATTTATACTAATTTCTCATTTTTACCTGAAAAAACACCATATTGTTCTTTGTCTTTTATTACTTCGTTAACTAAATCTACACTTATTTTTTTCTCTTCTGATGAAAAACCATAAACGAGAGCAAGATCACAAAGAATATTTATTTTCCTGGGTATTCCCTTACTGATATCAGCAATACGTTTATAGGCTTCCTCTGTGAAGAGTTCGTCATTTTTCCCTGCCACTTTTATTCTATGTTGGATATATTTTTTTACTTCAGACATTTTTAACGGTGTTAAAAAAAATTCAACTGAAACACGCTGATTAAACTGTTCTAACTCGGGTTGCATGAGCATGTGTTTTAATTGTGGCTGCCCAACCAGAATAACCTGGAGTAATTGATGCTTGTATACACTGATATTTGACAGCATCCGTATAGACTCCAACGCGCTCATAGTCAGGTTCTGTGCTTCATCAATAAGCAAAACTGCCTTTTTTCCAGAAGTAAATGTTTTAATCAAAAACTGTTGAAACTGTTGATGCATAGCTATATCAGATAAGCCTTCATGAGATAATCCAAATGACATCATAATCCATGGCATTAAATCTTCTACATGTTGTGGAGTGTTATATAGTAAACCCACTGTCAATTCCGATTTATAGTTATTCATCAGGTGGTGGATAAGTGTGGTTTTACCGCAACCGATATCACCGCAAATTACCGTATAACCCGCATGATTCTGAATACTGTATTCGAGCATGGTATAAGCAAGGCTATGTCGTTTGCTTAAAAATAAATATTCAGGATCAGGTTGAATCGAGAATGGTTTCTCTGCCAGCCCATAATAGCTTTCGTACATTATAATTTTTCCAACGTAGCACGTATTTCTTCTACTTTTGCGAAGGGTTTGTCTCCAGCCAGCTTCAATGCTTTTTCCAGCTCTTCACGCGCCATTGCCTTATTTTCTTTTGCTAAATAGTTCATGCCCAAGTGGTAATGAAAATCGGGGATATTCGGTAATTGCAGTATTGCACTTTCAAATAATACATTTGCATCTGAATACTTACCTACGTGGTAACTCGCCCAGCCAAAGGTGTCTTTAAACTGAGGCACTTCAGAATATTTAAACCGTTTTGATAAATTATATGCTTTATTTAGACTTGCTTTATCTGTTCTATTTTCAGTCAATATGCTGGCTAAATTATTTGCAACAATATCGGCATCAGGTCTAATTTCAAGCAAGTCTTTATAGGCTTTAATAGCCTTATCAGTTTGGCCGGTTTTTTCATAGAGACCCGCGAGTGTTATACGAATTGAAAAACTCTTAGGTGCGATGGACAGCCCCTTATTTAACACTTCACTGGCAGTTTCATATTTTTTCCCACGTATGTGGATAACGGCTAAATGATAATAACTGGCCGCATTTGTTGGATCATTCTTAATCGCTTCCTGGTAGATATTAATGGCTTGCTCTGTTTTACCCTCAGATGAATAAAGCTGACCTCTTAAAATACGCGCACTGGTATTTTTAGGGCTAGCATTGACTACAGCATCAAGAAAATTGCTCGCTTCCTGTGTTTTTCCCGCTAATAAATATGTTCTCACCAATGCCACAACAGGTTGAATGTTTTCTGGTGTGGATTGATAGGTTTTCTTCAGCAAAGCAATACTTTCAGAATATTCTTTTTTACCCACCATAATGGCATTACTTATTTGACCTGCAAGATTACTTTTATCACCAATCCGTTTAATCGCATCAGCCACCTGTTGTGCACCGACCCAGTCACCCAATGATAATCGAGTCTGAGCAAGTAATTTCAACACAGGCAAACTAATTCGAGAAACCGAAAGTGTATCCTGAAGAATTTTTTCAGCTCGTCTAGGTTGTTTACGTTTTAAAAGAAATTGTGCATAACTTAAGCCGTAAGTTGCATTAAATTTACTTGTTTTAAACGCTTTAAAATATTGCTCATCTGCCAACTCAGGCGAACCTGACAGGTTATACGCTCTTGCTAAAAAAAACAGCGCCTGGCTTGAATTCGGTGTATCGCGTAAAACTAATCTTAAAGCACCAATTGCCTCATCATATTTTTGGCGATCGATATCAATACCAGCTTTGAGAATAAGGCCATTTTGATTCTGTTTATCTATCGTCAATATTTCATTAATAATCTTCTCTGCTGATTTTTTATCGCCTTTTGCCAGCAAAGAAGCTGCCATAATACTTTTTGCTTTTATAGCAATTTCAGTACCCGCTTTTTCACTAATAATTTTTGCTAACAGTTCATTTGCCAGAGCAACTTCTTTTTGGGAAAGATGGAATTGCACAAGTGCAAACTTAAGATCATCGCTATCCGGGTTTTGCTGACTAAATGTCTGTAATTGTTTTAGACCTGCATCTGCACCTTTAACCGAATTAAGGAACTGAACCAGTTTAATTTTTGCTTTTAGATCCTTCGGGTTATTTTCAACAATTGTTCGGTATATTTTCTCTGCATCTTCTTTTCTTCCATGCTTAAGATAAAATTGTGCCAATACAGTATTAAAAACCGTTACCTTCGGATAATAGTTAATCAAACGTATAAAAACATCTTCGGCCAAATCAAGTTTGGCTAAGTTTTCCAGCGCTTTGATTTTAATCAGCTGTAAAGCGACATTTTTGTTATTCTTTTTTAAACCTTGATCAAGATATTCTATCGCTTTTTTTGCATCTCCGGCAGTGAGCCTTTCTGTTGCCAAAATCATGAGTGCATCAATATAAAGAGGATCTTTGGTGAGTGCTTGCTTTGCTAATTTGACTGCAGCAGGTATATCATCAAGTTTAAGCATGACTGCAGCACGTAGAGATAATACAGACAAATCTTGATCGTTGATCTTCATTGACATGTCACTCTTCTCAAGCGCCTTATCAAGTTGACCGGCATGTAGCAATAGTCGACCCAATTTTACCAGCGCTTGTAAATGCTCAGGTTCATTTATCAATACTGCATTTAATAGTTTATATTGTTGGCGAGGTTGGCCTTTTTTTTCTGCAACTAGCACCTGCCCCCAAATTGCTTTAGTCATTTTTCGGTTAAATTGTAGTGCATTCCTAAATTCAACATTAGCTTTTACCAGGTCGCCCTTTTCAAGTAACTGCATACCATTTTCATAGAATTTGTTGGCTTTATCTTCAGGAGATGAACATGCAGAAATAATGAGTAAACTCAGAACCAGAATAGTGTTGAAAATAATGTTTTTTAATATTGATGAACCGTTTGTAACCATAACTCTAACCCCAAATTGTATAAATAACAGGTAACTCTTTGGCTTCCTTGCCATCGTTACATAAGTACATCCTTGTACAAAACTGCCGCGCTATTGCTCACCCCAAAAGTACTTCTTCATATTGTTTGCAACAATATTCAGGGCGCGCAATGACCGGCTAAATCAAAAACTGGATTCCGTCTTAATTCATGCCGGAATGACAAGCAATTATTAATTAGGTACATAATCAGAAATGACGTCTAATAGTTCTGTTGCCATCTCTTGCATTCTTGTATCTGTGTCTTCTATTTTTTCGTTGCTGCGAACTTCGCTAACCATTCGTATTAAAGCGGCATCAGCACGGTTTTCTTTAATTGCAAACAAGATTAAATCAAGCCTTGCCATATATTGTTGTAGGAAAATTTTCTTGCCTTGTTTGAGCCAATAATAGGTAACAATTGTGTGGTCACCTTTGGTGATAATTAACCGATTTACTTCTATAGAACCACCCTTTTTATCATTTAATAAAAATGGTTTATTACTTGTTATTTTCCAGCCATCACCAGGAATGCACAGTTCTGGTGAGTGTGGCGCCGGGCCCAACTTTTGGTCTGCATAATATGCAACATAAAGGTTTATTACTTTACCTTCTGGAGAAGTAAAGGTGCCATTATAATAATCTGATGCTGCGGCAGACTCGACAACCGAAGCAGGTAAGCGATTTTCATTCGCTCGCCATTTTCCCAGCATTTCAGGAAACCTTGTAAAAGGTTTACTAGCAACAGTGCTATCTCCACGCTCTGCAAATGGGCTCGATGCTATTACAGCAATAATTAAACTGCCCAACATAACTTTAACCGCCGGGCTGGTTTGCCAGTTGTTATTCTTATCAGAAGAAGCGACTTCCTTAGTATCAAATACATGATCAAACGAAAATATTTTTGTAAATGCCGGAGAATCGGTCAGCATTTTTGTCAATAACCAAACAAAGATAATCAATATAGCTAACGAAGCAACAAATACCACCCAGCCCTCAAAAAAGTGTAAAAATCCTTCTGTATGGCCAGAACCATAAGCTTCCGTTAATAAACCGGTAACACCAATGCGAAAACTGTTCATAAAAATAGTAACCGGAATAGTGGCTAAAAATATTGCCCAACGCATCCATACTGGTGCACACATTAAATAACCGGCAATTGCACCAATGCTCATTAAGGGGAATAAATAACGCAGCCCTGCACACGCTTCAGCCACCAGTAATTTAAAGCCACCCATATCAATAACATTGCCTTCAAGGAAAACAACACCACCAAATAAGCGAATAACCCATACCCCCAATTTCGATGAAATCAGTTGTAACTGTGATGTCAACATAGGTCCAAGTACGTTCGGTAAGGGAATAAGAAGAAAAATAATAAATAGTGGAACAAGTAATTTTCTAAATAAACCCCAACCACCAATAGAAAAAGTAGCAGCCACTGCAAATAACCAGATACTGTACATTTGTATCGGAGCTATGCCTGATAATTCTCCGAGTGAAAACATCAAAAGGGCAGTGAATGAAACAAGAATCCCCATCCAGCTTACTGATGTCGGCGTAGTAAGTAGCATGTTGCGATTACGATAAAGAAGATAAACAAGTATACCAACCACCATCATGCCATGGCCGTATTCTTCATCTTCCAGCCAGATTAAAAACAATCCAGACTGATACAGCAACCAAGCAAAACCAAACGACATTATCCCAAAGATTAAAAGGGATCGATTGCTGAAATCACTGAATATTTTGGGCTTATTAATAATAATAATCTCTATCAGACTGCACACTATTCGACTTATTTAATACCGTCCCGAGTAATTTGTCTGAATCAACGTAGCGCATGCTTTCTATTAAATCCGTTTTACCTACCATACCATTACCAACCACAACCAAAATACAATCGACTTGCGATAACATAATCATTGTGTCATCAGTTCCAAGTAAAGGAGGCAAATCAAAAATTACGATACGTTCGGCATAACGATCACGAAGCTCAGTAACCATGTTTTTAACTTTACGCGACGACAATACTTCGGATGAATTTTTAACCGGCATCGCGGTTGGCAATATAACCAATCGATCCAGGCCGGGATTAACCAATGATTCTGCGATGGTCGCCTCACCCAATAAAAAATTATTCAACGATGGTCCAGCAGGTAAACCAAGAATTTTAGAAATAGCGGGACGACGTAGATCAAAATCAACCAGCATAGCTGTTCTGTTGGTATGGTGTGCAATACTCATTGCTAAATTTATTGACACTGTTGTCTTGCCACAACCCGGTATAGGTGAAGTGATCGCCATTGTACGCCAGCCATTTTCCAACATTTTGTTAATAACTTGCGTACGCAAAATATCAAAACTCAGTGACAAATGATTATTTTTATTAAAAGCAACAATACGATTTTTTGCCAGGAAATCCTGATTAAGAGGTACTACTCGAGTCCGTTTATATTCTACATTTACCTCATCATATTCAGTGAAAGTAGATTTTTTTATCTCCTCTTTCCCTGATGTTTCGTTATTCAATACAACTTGATTCAGCGCATCACTCGGAATAATATGCCCCGGTAAACTATAATCCAGCTGAATGTTTTTCTTTGCTCGTTTTGACGCTTCTAATTTCGATGCTTCGACAGCACGTTTAATTCTATCCATTTTTCACACCATTACCCGAACCTGGAAAATATTTTATAAAACAGAAGATCAAGCTCCATGAAAGCAAAGTGCACCACAATCAACGAAATAACTAACAACACCGTTAAACTTATAACTCCTCTGACAATTAAAGTCTTACGCCTTATGTGTTCGTCACTGGTCATTATATAGGGTATATCTACTAATGGACTATGTCCTAAGATAGCAGTCAATGCCCCTTTACCACGAATGCGTTGATTCAACATTTCAAGTAAAAATACCAGCCCAGCCGTAGCAGCTAGAGCCAATAAAATTCCTAAAAGAATAATTTTTTTCCTATTTGGTTTTATTGGTCTATCAGCAAGTAATGGTGGATCGATTAAGCTAAACCGTTCAGATTTATTTTCACCCTCCAGGTTTTCTGCGATCTGTGCGTTAAGTTGTTTTGCCTGAATTTCTTCATATTTCTCTTTCGCACTATTGTGGTCACGCAACAATGAAGACAAACCCAGTTCAACTTGCGGTGTTTCTATTATCTGCTTCTCATACTTTGCGATTTGTTTTCGCATGGGGATACGTTGACTATCTATAGACTGTAAACGTCCCTTCGCGGTCTTAACATGTGTTTCTAATCTAAGAATCAACTCACTATTAATAAGAACACCAATGCTGGCAGCTGATTGATCATTATCATTTTCAGTGGCCTCACTCTTTTCAAGCATTTCTATTTTACGTTTGAGAAGACGGATAGTCGGATGTGTGTTTTTATAATTAATACTGGCCTGACGATATTCTGCCTTTAATTGCTTAAGTCTGGTTATTGGAGTCTCAGCTGGCTCTAAACCGGCCTTTGCTGCAATAAGCTCAAACTCAAGCCGCTGTAATTCATTTCCTGTCGCCTGATAATCTCTATCCAAATTAGCCAGGGTTACTTCAGTACGTTGTAGAATTGAAGATTTTAAAGCCAGATTTTCAGGTAATGAGCTCGAATGTTCCTGTTTATAAGTCGCTACCAAACTCTCCATTTTTTCCAGATCTTTTTTAAGTCGATTCGCTTCCTGACTTAAAAACTGAGTAGTTTCCGTCGCACGCTCAACACGCGACTTGATGTTTTCTTCCAAAAACAAGGTAACTAATTCATTAGTTACACTGTAGGCCAGTTCTGGATGACGATCTACAAATGAAATACTAAATGCGATGTTTGCCTGACCACGCCTAAAACCTCCACCCAGGCTAGAACTAAGCATAATAATCTCAACGCGCTTTTTAAAATCATCGATAAGAACAGAAATTACTCGAGATTCATTTTTAGAGCTAAACAGGTTATATTTTTTAATAATTCGCAACATATTTTCACGTGTCATGACGCGTTGTTTAACAACTTCGATACGCTCGCTGGCAAAACCCGTCACACTACTTGCAATAATTGATTTTGATATTTGTTGCGACTCAATCAGAATTGTGCCTGAAGATTGATATACAGGTGGAAGCAAAATGGCAAATGCCGATGCAGTAACTATAACAATGATAAAAACAGCAATCATTAAAAAGGCACGTCGCCGTACTATCTCGAAATAATCGAATAATGTTAATTCGTATTCCGTATTTATTTCACTATTACTCATATTATTTCTGTTACCTAAAATTCCGGAAGATTATATATAATACTCGCCATTACACTATTATTTGATGAGCGAGTGAGTATATCATCCCTGGTTTTGTGGGTTGCAGAAAAAACAAAACCCCATGATAAATTAATTTCATGTATATATTTAGTTGTTAGACTTTTTGTTTCAATATTGCCTAGGGTCAAATTTTCTATCCATCTATATGTAAGTGAAAAATTATCATCTTCACTCAAATTATATGTCCAGCTAGCTTCAAGTTGGTTATTCTCATTAAGGCTACCTGTAGCGCCGGGCGATTGATTTCTTGATAAAAAAAGACTACTGCTCGTAAATAAGGTTATGTAACTCATGTTAAATGTTGCTTGCCAATTTTTAAAACGACTTTTACTTTGATCATTGTTTATAGTTTCATTCGTACCTGCATTGAGACTCATATTAAAATTTTCATTTATATTCCATCTAAACCCAAGATTAAAACCTGCTGTTCGGCTACTAACACTGTTCACATCATCAGGTGTATATTGTGAAATAAATAACTCGGTGACAGCCACCATTTGCTCACTCAACTTATAGTTGAGTCCCGCATTGAGAAACTCGTTTCGATAGCCAATTAGACCTGTAACCGGCCCCTCAAATACAGTAGTATTAACATTACTGTTGACTGTTAGAGAAGTTCTCTCACTTAAATCATTCAACCACTCAAACGACAGTGCACGTGTTTTACGAGTATTATCGCCACTAACAAGCCCATTATCTGAAAACTCAACGAGCCCACTGTCCGTAAATTCAGATATACGTGTTGATTGATTTTGTAAAAATGCAGTCACGCCAAACTGACCGGTTTCATAATTATGTGTCCAACCAACGTTTAATGAAGGATCGGTACGATCCTGATTAATCGTTTGATCTGATGAGTTCTCAAGATGAAGACCTGCAGTAGCAAACCATTCATCTATTCCCTGAGTGACTCTAAAAGAGTACTCTGGCGTTAAACTATAACGTCTTACTGGTTGCTCATTAGTGATAGAGAATCTAGGGTTGCTATCATATTCAAGCGTAATTGGCAGAGTGAATGATTGTTGTGTCACTGCATATGTATTCGCTGACACGATTAAGCATAGTAGCTTGACCGATATCTTGATCCAATCTCTAATTGTTAATGACTTTTGTGAAGAAAATGGCAGCATAATGTTATATCTATAACAACGAGAATTTATTAGCATCAGTTAATTATTAAGAACGTTTATGGAATTAATATCGTGTCATTGGCCTCTAAAATATAATTTGACTCAAGATTCTCGCCTTGAATTAAGTTCAGATAGTGAACCTCAAGCACTTTATTTCCTCTCAATATTTTAATTTCACTTAGATCAGCAAAACGATCAAAACCACCAGATATGCTCAAGGCTTGTAAAACTGTCATAGGTCCTTGCAAGGGAATTGCACCAGGCGTATTAACCTTTCCCAATATATAAACTTTGTTTCCATCAGTACTATTAACAATAACCGTGACTTCAGGATCAGGAAGATATTTTTTAAGTTTTTTAGTAATAATTTCTTCAATTTCAGACGATGAGAACCCTGCTACAGGAACATTTCCCGCTAATGGAAAACTGATACGACCATCAGGCAATACACGTATTTCTTTGACCAAGGTGTCATCACCCCATACTGAGACATCGAGAATATCGCCCTGACGTATTTTATAATGACTGGTATCATCAGCATACAAAAAACTAAAGGGTGTCAGATATAGCATCAAGGAAAGAATCAGTATTTTATTTAGTCTCATTTAAATTTTCGCTATTAGTTAAATGTAAAAAAGGGGCCATAGGCCCCTTTTCATAGTCTAACAAGCTTTACTTAACTTGCGCGAGTAAAAGCTACAACCATTGAGTTTTTAGCAGTCTTTTTCTTGCGACGTCCAAATGCACCAGCTCCTAATAATGCTGAAGCAAATAAGATTCCTGCTGCAGGAACAGGGACGGCAGCAACATCAACATTATAGCTAGTATCAGCAATACCAGTAAGTTGAAGATAATATGTTACACCAGCATCTAGTGAAGCAGATATAGAATTCACACCTGAACCAATCAAACTAGCGGCATCAAAAGTAAGACTATCAAAAACTGAGAATGCCACATCAAAAACAGTAAACGTTGAAACATCAAAGCTTGAACCAATTGCTATTGCTGTTGCTGAACCACTATCTAACGTCATATCGTAATATACACTACCAAGTCCGGTCCCAACTTCAGCTTCACCAAAAATACCTCCAACAGTCACACCACCATCCATTGATATTAATGAAATACTACCTGCGTGATCTAAAGTTGAACCTGTATATGTAACGGTTGAAGCAAAACTTACTGATGAGAAACTCAACAATCCTGCAATTAAAAATGCTTTAATTTTGTTCATTTCCGACCCCTATCTTCCCCAAACTTTTTGTTTAGTTACTTCACTATTTTATAAATCTTAATTTAACAACGGATTAAATTATTAACTATGACCCGAACAGGTCATTTTATTAACTTTCTTTACGTCGCCCTGTAGCAAAGAAACCTAACAATGCGGTTCCAAATAACCATGCTGCTGCTGGTACAGGTACTACGTTGACATATGAATCGCTGTCCTCAGCACCACCACCTTCAATTGCTTGTATATGCACACCCGTTCTAAAACTGCCATCAAGGATAGCGGCTAAGGCATTCTCATATGAAAAACCGCTGCCTAAGGTACCTAAGAAAGTAATGTATTCACCTGCGGCATTAACACCGTTATCAGAAGTTGGGACTGTTGAATCGCCGCCAAAATCAGAATAAAAACTAATTGTTTCGCCACTCGGTAAATTTTCTGGTTGCGGTGTCAGATCAAATGAAACTCCAGCTGATTGATCACTAATTGAGAAATCTGAAAATAAACCCGTGTTTGTTCCAAGGTCAAAATATACATCTGTTATAGATGAAGCAATGCCAACGTTATTATAGAAAGTGAACTCAACCCCAGTGATTCCAACAGAATTAACATCTGTCGTTAATTGTTCAGACAATTGAACTGAGCTGTTATTGGTTATGTTTTCAAATGTTAATGTCGTGGCCTGAGAAACACTTGCTATAAACATAAACACCATCGCGATGAATACAGCAGAAATAATGCTTGAGTGTATTTTTAAATTAGAAGCCTTCATTTTTCTACATCCTATTAAAATTCAATTCATTTTAATTTTAGCAAATGATTAAATAGACGACTATGACCCGATCAGGCCATTTTTAGATTGCGCTACAGATAAAGTGTGAACGTTATTATTTTCAAGCATTACATTTTCAGATGCTTTCGAACTATTTAGGTATTTAGCAACAGCTTCCGCGCGACTAGATACACCCATTTTTTTATAAATATTTTTTAGATGATTTTTTACTGTATTAACACTAATAAATAAGTGTTCTGCTATAACAGTATTTTTTTCGCCCCGAATAACAAGGTTTAATACCGCAGCTTCTCGCTCACTTATTACACTTAGAATAGGTGCAATTTCAACAATGGTTTCATTGTTATTAGGTAAACAATCGATTCGACGTAAAGCGGCGTCAAGATGAGGCATGATTGCACTCAATACTGATGTTTGTGTTTCATACATGAGTTGAGAATTTAAAAATGCGTAAATGACTTCACTATTCGTGCGCTTATCTCTAAAGCCATAAACAAGCACAGTTCGCATAGACAAAAACTCTGTCATAATTTTATCAGTCGGTGGAATGTCTAAACCTAATTCCCAAAATTTAAACTCTTCTTCAAAAAACCACTTGTCGTTATTATTTTCCCATTGACTAAAAAGTGCGGTCATTAAAGGCTTGATTTCAGAACAGCCAGCAAAAACTTGTTGATTATGTATTTCCGGGATGCTTGAACAAATATCAAACTGCAGAGAACCCTTAGTAAAGTTGCCCCACGCCGCTATTAATACATTATGCGGTATAAATTTGCTGACATATTTCTGCTGCCATTGATAAAAATCAAAATGACTTCTGATAAAATTTGACTGGTAAATTGTTTCACTGAGCATATTCAGCCCAGACTCAGGAGATTTTTGACCAGTTTCTGTTGATAGAACAAGCATTTTAAATCCTTAATAAAATTTTTAACTTGTCATGCCCAATATGGAATCCCTAGAGAGCATGAGGTAGCCCATATTTTCACGATTAAGTTCTTCGTTTCATTTACGGGTATAACTATATTTACTTTTTGTGTAGCTTTTATGGCAGATTTTGTAGGGAATTGATGATTTCTTTGTAGGTATTTTCTTACAAAAATACCAACCTTAATAAAAATCACTTTAAATACAATAATTTAACTATTTATTTTGTTACTAAATGTTAATTCCTGCTAATTTGGAGCTATTGTGGAGGATCTTGAGGAATATACATATAAACAGATCACTGTATTTATATGTACATATTTTGGTAGGGTTTACCCGAAGTTATTGTCTTAATAGGTATCTTCTGTCTTAAATACTGTAACAATTGTTTTCAATATAATGGTTGCATCAAGCCCGAGAGACCAGTTACGCAAATAATCCAAATCAAATTCTATGCGTTTTTGCATTTTTTCAACTTTATCTGTTTCACCCCGGTAGCCATTTACCTGTGCCCAACCCGTTATGCCCGGTTTGACCTTATGCCGCATCATATAGCCTTTGATCATACCGCGGTACATTTCATTATGTGCGACAGCATGCGGCCGAGGTCCAACTGTACTCATTCTCCCTTGCAAAACATTGATAAATTGCGGTAATTCATCCAATGAATATTTTCTTAAAACTGCACCTAATTTCGTAATGCGAGTATCATTTCGTGTTGCCTGTTTAATGTCATCTCCATCTTCACAGACAGTCATAGAACGAAATTTATAAACAAAAATTTCTTCTCCATCAAGCCCATAACGTTTTTGCGAAAATAAAACAGGTCCAGGTGAGGTTAATTTAACCGCTAAAGCGATAATTAATAATATGGGTAAAATTAAAACAAGTATGAATGCAGAAAATAGAATATCACTAAGACGTTTTAATACACCATTTAAACCACTAAAAGGGGTTTCACAAAGCGCAACGAGAGGCATATCACCAATATTATCCATTCGTGCCTGGATTAATTCATAAACAAAGATATCTGGGGTAAAGTAAACTGATGCAGTTGTATCGTGCAACTTGTCAAGTAGATTTAAAACACGTTTCTGATGACTCATTGGCAAAGTTATATAAATAAGGTCAATGCCATTTTTTTTAACATACTCAGGTAACTCATCCATTATGCCTAAGTATGGAATAGGCATTGATATACTGGTTCTATCTTCTGTGCGGTCATCAAAATATCCTGTTAAATGGAGTCCATAGGCTAAATTCTCAACGATATTTTCTGCAAGCTTATGAGATTCTTTATTTGCTCCAACAATAAGAACCTTTCGTTGGTTTTCTTCTGATTTCAAACTTAATAATAAGAGATTTCTAAAAATAAAGTTCACAATGAGAATAAGTACTGGCGTCACTAATGCCCAGGTATATAAAACACT
The DNA here is from genome assembly GCA_030594815.1 of Gammaproteobacteria bacterium. GTDB lineage: Bacteria > Pseudomonadota > Gammaproteobacteria > UBA6429 > Thiohalophilaceae > JAGLTQ01. Next base: position 18,634 of record JAUVEN010000017.1, on the reverse strand, counting down.
CACTTCAAATAAATCTGTTGTATTCGTGATGTAACCGATAATAACCAGAGCAAAAATCATAACGCCCCAGTAAATTAATATATTGCTATTTTGTGCATCAGCACTAGTTGTAGAATCAAATAAATCGGTCTCTTCCAGAATAATAAGAGAAAGTAAAAAGATAATAACGGACATGGCTAAGTAATGGGCTTCAAGCGCAATACCACTATAAGATAAAATGGCCACAAATGAAGCTACTGTAAGCACTGGCGCAATCAACCATTGTGTTACTGAGAGTAACGTCGGTAATAATGTTGTATATCGTTCTACACTGCTTCTCATCTTTCAATTATACACATATTCATAAATTTCATAGCAAGCTTAATAATTTAATATTGTGTAATTTAGATAAAAATTATTATTTTTCCTTATCAATGCTATTAACGTTGTAAAAATAGAAAGAATACCTAATAGAGCTATTCCGCTTACATTAGAGGTGCTATAAAATAGCATAAGTTATCTATTATAAAATCATCAGGAGTTTTGAAGTGAAAGGTATAATTCTAGCCGGTGGCTCTGGCACCCGTTTACATCCGTTGACACATTCTTTAAGTAAACAACTTATACCTGTTTATGACAAACCAATGATTTATTATCCCTTATCCGTTTTAATGCTTGCCGGTATTAAGGATGTTTTAATTATCACCACGCCTCATGATCAACAATCATTTATTAATTTATTAGGCTCAGGTAATCAATGGGGCATCAATATTTCCTATGAAACGCAACCTAATCCAGATGGGCTCGCTCAGGCTTTTATCATTGGTGAAAAATTTATTGCTAATGATAGCGTCAGTTTAATTCTTGGCGACAATATTTTTTATGGCCATGGTATGGACAAATTATTGGAAAATGCCAAACAAAAAGAAAAAGGCGCAACGGTCTTTGGCTATTATGTTAAAGATCCTGAACGATATGGTGTTGTTGACTTTGATGACAAAGGACGAGCAATAAACTTAGAGGAAAAGCCAGAAAACCCTAAAAGCAATTATGCGGTAACCGGACTCTATTTTTACGATAATGATGTTATTGATATTGCTAAAAATATTAAGCCTTCACCTAGAGGCGAATTAGAAATTACTGATGTCAACAAAGCCTACCTTGAACGTGGCGATCTTAATGTTGAAGTGATGGGTCGTGGTTATGCCTGGTTGGATACGGGTACACATGCATCACTACTACAAGCGTCAAACTTTATTCAGGTCATGGAAGAACGCCAGGGTTTAAAAATCGCTTGCCCGGAAGAAATTGCTTTTGCTCAAGGTTTTATTGATGCAGAGCAAGTTGAAACACTGGCAAAACATTTATTAAAAAGTGGCTATGGTGATTATTTAATGGGCTTAATTAAATAATACTGCAATTAAAGACAATTTAATTTAGATTCATAAATATGGAAATTATTAAAACACATTTACCTGGTGTGATTGTTATTGAACCAAAAGTGTTTGGTGACAAGCGTGGTTTTTTTCTCGAAACCTATCGTGAAGATATTCTTCAAGCTGCTGGCATTAATGCCAAGTTTGTCCAGGACAACCACTCACGCTCAACGCAAGGTGTATTACGCGGCTTGCATTATCAATTAACACAAACTCAAGGTAAGTTAGTTCGCGTTACAAGTGGTAGTGTTTTTGATGTCGCGGTTGATGTACGACATGGCTCACCGACTTTTGGTCAATGGTATGGCACACAACTGGATGAAGAAAGCATGCGAATGATGTATGTGCCTCCAGGATATGCTCATGGCTTTATTGTTCTTTCCCAAAGTGCTGACTTCCTTTATAAATGTACAGATTACTACCATCCAGAATCTGAACAAGGTATTTTATGGAATGATCCAGATATAGGTGTTGATTGGAATACTTCATCCATATCATCAGCGATTTCACTTTCCGAGAAAGATAAAAACAATGTATTACTAAAAGATCAGCCTCATGACAAATTACCTGACTACAATGATTTTATCCTGGATATGGAAGTAGATAAATGAAAATTTTGATCACTGGTGCTCAAGGCCAGGTTGGAAAAGAGCTCACATATGTTGCAAAAGAAAAAGGCTATGATGTTATTGCTGCTGGCCGTACAGATTTAGATATTACTCAAGCGCAAAATGTTAAAGATTACATTAATCACATTCAACCCGATATAGTAATAAATGCTGCAGCATACACCGCTGTTGATAAAGCTGAAGAAGAACATGATTTAGCCTATGCTATCAATCATCATGGTGCAGAAAATATTGCGCGCTCTTGTGAAAAACATCATATTCCTCTTCTGCATATTTCAACTGATTATGTCTTTGATGGCTCTAAAACAGAACCCTATAGTGAAAAAGACACCGTTTCGCCATTAGGTATATATGGTGAAAGTAAATGGCAGGGTGAAGAAGCCATTCGTCAAACTTTAAACAATCACCTTATTTTACGAGTTGCCTGGGTGTTTGGCGCGCAAGGTAATAACTTTGTCAAAACTATGTTGCGATTAGGTAAAGAGAGAGACGAACTCAATGTAGTTGCCGATCAATATGGCGGCCCTTCTCCAGCAAAAGATATTGCAAAAACCCTAATTATATTAGTTGATCAGTACCAAAAAAATAAAACTCTCATTTGGGGTTCCTACCATTATTGTGGAACCTCAAAAACAACATGGTATGATTTTGCTAAAGAAATCTTTGAACAAGCACTTGAAATGGGGCTTATAAATAAAAAGGTTAAGATAAACCCTATAACAACGGCTGAATATCCAACACCAGCTAAACGCCCAGGCAATTCTATGTTAGATTGTTTAAAATTAAAAACGACCTTTAACATCGAAATGCCAAATTGGCGAGATGCATTGAATCAAGTATTAACAGAATTAAAATAATTTAATCGGTATTTAAATGTCAAAAAATGAAATCTACATACCCAAAAATATATTGGTCACTGGTGGTGCAGGATTTATAGGCGCCAACTTTGTCCATTATTGGTTAAAAACATACCCTGATAACCGAGTTGCGGTACTAGATGCTTTAACTTACGCAGGCAATGTTGCTAATTTAGCTTCAGTTGAAGATAATCCTAACTTTCGTTTTGTTCACGGCGATATTTTAGACTATAACTTATCGGTAAAATTATTACGTGAGGAAAAAATTGATACTATTGTTCACTTTGCAGCAGAATCTCACGTTGACCGTTCCATTACTGGTCCAGATGCTTTTATTGAAACAAATGTAAAGGGTACACATGAATTATTAAAAGCAGCTAAAACATATTGGATAGATGAAAACCCAGGTATGTCGCATTTATTTCAACATGTTTCAACGGATGAAGTTTATGGGACACTTGAAGCAAACGATCCCCCTTTCCGTGAAGATACCCCTTATGCACCAAATTCACCTTATGCTGCAAGTAAAGCATCATCCGATTTTTTTGTTCGTTCTTATCAGGAAACATACGGTTTAAATACCAATATATCAAATTGCTCTAACAACTATGGTCCATATCAATTTCCTGAAAAACTCATTCCTTTAGTTATTACAAACATATTAGAGAGTAAAGCATTACCAATTTACGGTGATGGTCTGCAAATACGTGACTGGTTGTATGTTGATGACCATGCAAGAGGCATTGATCTCATCATTCGCAAAGGCCGTGTAGGTGAACCCTATAACATAGGTGGAATAAATGAATGGGCCAATATTGATATTGTAAACTTGGTTTGTGATCTTATTGATCAATGTTTCAAAGATGATAATAACTTACAAAAACAATTTCCAAATGCGCCAGTATGTCAAGGTAAGTCTGCTAAAGAACTCATTACCTTCGTAAAAGACAGGCCGGGTCATGATAGACGTTACGCTATCGATCCAAGTAAAAGTAATAATGAAATTGGCTACCAACCTGAAGAAAGTTTTGAAACCGGTATCAAAAAAACAGTTGATTGGTATTTAAAAAATGAAAGTTGGTGGCGTTCCGTCATGTCAGGTGAATATCAGGACTGGATTAAAAAACAATATTAATTTAATTATGAAAAAAAAACATCACACCATACTGCTTGCAGACGATCATACGATTCTAAGAGCTGGCTTACGTTCAATTTTAAATAATAAATCAGATTTAGATGTTGTTGCTGAAGTTGATAATGGTAATGATGCCATTAAGCTGGCGCTTGCTATTAAGCCTGATCTATTACTGACAGATCTATCAATGCCAAAAATGAATGGTACTGATGCAATCCGTGAACTTAAAAAAAGATTGCCCGATCTTAAATGTTTAGTATTAACCATGCATGCAACTGAAGAACATATACATATGGCTTTTAATGCGGGCGCAAATGGTTATATATTAAAAGATGATAGTCATGAAGAGCTGATAACTGCAATTAATACCGTACTTAATGGAAAAACCTACTTAAGTCCCAGCATAACTGGAAATGTAATAACGGGATTCTTAAACGCATCAAATTCATGCAATCCCGCCACCCCATTAAACAGGTTAACTAATAGAGAAAGGGAAGTTATTAAATTAATTGCTGAAGGTCATCGCAGTAAAGATATTGCAGAATACTTATCGATAAGTATAAAAACTGTGGAGAAACACCGTTCGAACTTAATGAGAAAATTAGATTTGCACAGTATAAGCAGCTTAACTAATTATGCTATTCAAAATGGGCTTGTAAATCCATCTTAATCAAACTCCCAAAATACCTGAATAACTGTACCGGACGATAAGTCTGAAGTCATTGTAAACTTTGCACCTGTACTTACTGCTCTATCTTCCATGCTTTTCAAACCCAACCCAGACTTTTTATTTTGTTTAACTTTATTTAAATCAAAACCATCGCCGTCATCCGTTATACGTAAAAGAATACCCTTTTCTGACTTAATTAAATGTATAAATATATTCTTTGCATTAGAGTGTTTTGCAATGTTGTTCATTGCTTCCTGAACTATACGATATATAACACTTTTATTTTTATCTGGTATATCTAACTCGGATAGTTCAATGGTTAACTCAATATTTAAATCTGTATAAACTTTGTTATATTCATTGGTAAACCATTTTAATGTCATCAATAAACCAAGATCTTCTAATAATGATGGACGCAAATTCACTGAAACACGCCTTAATTCACTTAAAGCAAAAGTCACATTTTTTAAAATTTCGGATAAAACAACATCAATTTTTCTTAACTGTAAGCTATTTTTAGATTCAATAACCGCGGATTCTACCTGGTATTTTAAAGCTGAGAGTATTTGTCCTAAGCCATCATGCAATTCATTAGAAATACGTTTTCTTTCATCTTCTTGTGAGCTAATAAGTCTGTTTGCAAGTTGGTGTAAGCGGTAAGCTGATAACCTGATTAAATCGGTATCACTGTCATCCTTTGACGGTTTTTCTTCTATCGAAGTTATATGACTTTCTTTTGCATTTAATATTTTTTGATCTGATATATCTGTAATCAGCATTACTGCATAGCTGTCACAACTGTGGTGCAAACTTTCGATATCTCTATTTGGATAATATGAAAACCGATATGTTTTTGCAGTCTTATAATTATTAGAAACCCACTCAACATTTGATTGCGTGTCTAACTGACACCATTCATCAATCCAGTTGTTTTCAGGATCATATTCAATTGCAGGTTTTATTAAATTTAAAATATGGATACCCCGCGCTTTTGTTACATCAAGCCAGCCCCATAATTCAATCGTTCTATTTGCACGAATAACTTTTAAATTTTTATCAAGAATCACAATGGCTTGATGCTCAAGTGAATCAACACATGATTCCCATTCATTTTTCGCTGATAAAATATTTTCAAACTCCCCAATCACCTTATTTTCACTATCTTTAGGTGTACTATGATTGAGAATATCTTTAGAAATGTCGCTTAAGTTGTATGAATCGAGTTGCTTAGCTAATTCTTCCTTCAGTAATTTTAGAGTTGCCTCATCCATGTCCTATCCCAATTATTAGTGGTTTTTATTATTAAGTATAAAGCTATAGAAAGAGTTATTTTTCCACTCACTAAAGACGCAAAAATATTATTTAAAATGGCTTATTAGTTCAATCTAATCACATCAATTATTTGATACGCTTTATATAAGCATCTTCCTATATAAAGCGCTTTTACACAAACTCATGTCAAATATCGCAACGAAATAAGCTTTTCGCCTGATTCCTATTCTGGCTTCCAAATTCCAACAGCGGGATCGTCAGTCGCCGTACTTTTACCCGCAACTGCTGGCGCTTCTTGTTGTGCTGGTTGCTGTTGCTGGTTAGCCCGATCACCTGAAACATTTTTAGTAAAAGCCGCTAATTGGTCAATTAATTCCTCGCGCTCTTCATCTGAACCCGGGTAATCACCCAGCATATAACCCGATACCGCTGCAAAATATTGCAATGCGACCATCATATTTTGCTTGGCAGATTCATCATGCTGGCAAATTACGCCGTATAAGTTATCAATTAATTGGTCTGATAATGTAATGTCATTGCTCATCTTTTTGCCTTCCCAGCTATTTAATTAGGGCGTTGATTCTACATTCCTTTATAATAGGGTAACAGTAAAACATACCCTGATATTTCATCAGGTATTCTATTCAGACAAGCAACGAGACTATTATGAGCCAACATTACGATCTTTTATCTATTGGTGCCGGTAGCGGCGGACTATCAGCATGTGAACGTGCAGCGGAATATGGCAAGAAAACAGCCGTAATTGAAAATAAAACGGTCGGTGGCACCTGCGTTAATATCGGTTGTGTACCAAAAAAAGTCATGTGGTTTGCTTCAGAAATTGCTGGGACTCTTGATGATGCTAAAGGCTACGGCTTTGATGTAAAGGTAAATGCTTTTAACTGGGCAAAGCTGGTTGAAGCACGTCAGGGTTATATTAAAGGCATTACTGACTGGTACGGTAATTACTTAAAAGATTCCAATATTGATTACATCCAGGGTACGGCAAAATTCATTGATGCACATACGCTTGATGTTGATGGTACGCAATATACTGCTGATCATATTGTCATTTCTCCAGGCGGTTATCCCATTGTCCCCGATGTACCGGGTTCAGAACACGGCATCACTTCTGATGGTTTTTTTGCTTTAACCGAACAACCAAAACGTGTGGCTGTAGTGGGTGCTGGTTATATAGCAGTTGAACTCGCCGGTGTTTTAAACGGACTCGGTAGTGAAGTATCTATGCTATTACGCCGTGAACATTTTCTCGGCAGCTTTGATTCCATGTTACGTGAAACGTTAATGGAAGACATGGTCAATGCTGGTATAAATTTAATGACTCGCATAAATGTTGAAAGAATCGATAAAAATGATGATGGTACATTAACAGTTCATTGTCAGGGTGGAATAGTGTGTGAAAACATTGATGCATTAGTCTGGGCAATTGGTCGTGCGCCAAATACTGCCCCTCTTAATCTAGATGCCGCCGGTATTAAATATACTGAGCAAGGTTATATTCCTGCCGATGAATATCAGCAAACAAATGTTGAAGGTGTGTATGCCGTCGGTGATGTGATTGGTGAAGCACAACTTACTCCGGTAGCCATAAATGCCGCCAGACGTTTATCTGATCGTTTATTTAATAACATGCCTGAGCGTAAACTCGATTACACCAATATCCCTACTGTTATGTTTAGTCACCCACCAATTGGAACAATGGGCTTAACAGAAGAAGAAGCACGTAAAGAACATGGCGATGCCGTTAAGATTTATCAAACCAGCTTTACTGCGATGTACCATGCCCTGGTTGAACACAAGCAACAAACCGCAATGAAGCTTGTTTGTGTAGGAGCCAATGAAAAAGTAGTTGGCCTGCACATTATCGGTAAAGGCGCTGATGAAATGTTACAAGGCTTTGGTGTTGCAATGAAGATGGGCGCAACCAAGAAGGACTTTGATAATGTTGTTGCAATTCACCCAACCAGTTCTGAAGAATTGGTAACAATGCGATAGTATTTCAATATAAAAACTAAAAAGCGAAGTGAGTTTAAACTCACTTCGCTTTTTTATGTCCTTATTTTTTAATGTGCGAATTTCTAATAAAACGTCTGGCACGTTTTACTTTATCGATACAGTTTGGATATTTTCCAAATTCGTATTGAATTGAAGCAGCGGTGAGCAACCCTGCTGCTTTAGTATATTCAACTGTTCCAGAAAACCCTTGTGTTTTCGCATAGTTCAACTCTTTGTTAGCTACCTTCAAACCACTTTGACATTGACGAGCACTTGCACTGGATGGATTCGTTTCACAACCCGCAATAACAAACATCGTTAAAAACAGGACGTAGGATAATTTTTTCATAGTTATTCATCTTCTTTTAAAAATAAGTCTGGATGGCATTTAGTCTAGCATTGTCCGGTAAATAAGTAGTGCACTGCATCATAAATACGCTATAGTTTTCGTATGACGATACGCAACTTCGAAAACAAAACACCGGATATCCATGCAACAACGTTTGTTGATAACACTGCCCTGGTGTTAGGTGATGTTAAAATCGGTGAGAACAGTTCAGTCTGGCCACTTACCGTCATTCGCGGTGACGTTAATCGCATTGAGATTGGTAATAATACGAATATTCAGGATAATTCCGTACTCCACGTTACCCACGATGGCCCTTATAACCCCGGTGGTTTTGATTTACAAATGGGTAACAATATTACCGTTGGACATCGTGTTATTTTGCATGGCTGTCATATTAAAGATTCATGCCTAATAGGAATGGGCGCCACAATTATGGATGGCGTGGTTATAGAATCAAATACCTTGATAGGTGCAGGTTCTCTGGTTACGCCAAATAAACATCTTGAAGCAGGTTATCTTTGGATGGGAAGCCCAGTTCGCAAGGTAAGAAAATTATCTGAAGAAGAAATTAAATCTATTAAATATTCAGCTGATAATTACGTAAAACTCAAGAACCGCCATCAACAATGAAAAAATGTTTTCGTTTTCATCATCCAGATGATGAAGCTTTATTAAATGTTACTGCATGGGCAAGTTTTATAATTTCAAGACGCATTGGAAGTTGGTTATATTAATAATACTCCTACATGTATGTTATTAGACAAATCAATTAATATTCAGGAACTAATTAAAAAATCTCCTTTCTAACTTGTAAGAATTCTATTTAGAAGGAGATTTATTATGTCTTATACACATGCAACACATCATCACCATGGTCTTCAGGATCTAGGCGGTATTTCAAAATATCTTGATTCATACTCGCAGCATGCACATTGGTTATTAAGAATATCACTGGCTAGTGTATTTTTATTTCATGGTGTTTCGAAATTTACGAATCTCGGTGGTTTTGCCGGCATGATGGAATTATCTGTCAACATAGCTTTTCTGGTTGCATTAGTTGAAGTCGCTGGAGGAATATTAATCCTACTCGGTGGCGGTATGCATGACTGGATGACCCGTCTAGGTGGCGCACTTATTGTGCCTATTATGCTTGGGGCAATTACTATGGTTCACTGGGGACGTTGGGATTTTATACCTTCAGAAAATTACCCTATGGGAGGAATGGAATTTCAGATTGTATTGCTTCTAATTGCTTTATATTTTGTGATCAAAGGTAATAATGCTTAGAAGCTATAGGGGTCACATCTTACAAATCACATTCATGGTGTTAGAATATTTAAAAACAATTAGATTTAAGTCTAAACTGTAAGACACGACCCCTTAGTTTTTAGAACATAATTATATTGAACAGAACGATTTACTTAAGGATGCCACTTCATAATAAGAAATAGGCGTGTACTATGATTTTCAGTTTGAAGAAAAAGCAAATGCAAATGATGCCTTGTTTTCAATCACGCCTGGAATTTTGTTTGTAAAAAATAACGCCTACTTATAAACAAAACAGGTGCAAAAGATTTATTATTCTCTCGCACCTGTTTTTAAATTCAGAGCGTATAAATAGTACCCTTCTTATAATGCAGTTTTAGTGATTCCAAACTCCTGCATCATTTGCTTGTAATAACCTTTAGCACCTTTTTTCATAAAATAATAATTCTTTACTGAATGCTGCTCTAACGCATACTGTAACCAACGGACTTGTTTTCCAACTTCATCGTATATAAACAAGGTGCGATTTTCTTTCACTGCCTTTTTAATTATAGCATTAAGCTTTTCACTATCGTTTAAACTAACCCAGCGCTCTTTTCCTGGAAAAAATCCAGCCGCACCACGCTGATATTTATCACGAACATCCAATATGATTTTTTTCGAACCATATTTATATGCAAGCTTACTAAAGTCATCAGGTGTGAGTAAACGACTGTTAAATGCTGCTTTAGAAATAATATTTTTTGTTTGTATTGGTGAGCTACCTAATAAAACAGATTGCTTTGGATATTTATGAGCCCAGGAAAACAAGCCTTCATCATATGCGTATACATTACGAATTTTTGCAGATTTAGCTTTTCTTGTTGCAATGTATGATTTAAAACAATTATGGCCGTTACAATAAAAAACGATCGGTTTCTTTGTTTTTGCACGAAGTGCTGCAACTTGTTTCTCAAATAATTTACTTGAAACAGGTATGTTTACCGCATTTTTTAAACGCAATGTTTCAAATTCCAGGCTGGAGCGAGCATCAACAATAATAACTTTATCAAAATTTGCCCGTAGTTTTTGCTGGCTATATGTTTTTACATCCGGATATTTTTTGCGTCCAGGGAAATCTTCATCACTCGCATGAGCAATACTGAATATACAAAAAAATAAAACTACCACCATACTTAAAATATTTTTCATAACATTTACCTATTTTGCCGATGTTCTAAATTACAGGTTAATACTCATCCCTTAAAAAACAATAGCTTTCTAGCGTTTGGGAATTACTGAATATATGTTTACGAATATTGAAGATGTGTAGATTTTAGACTGAATAAATATTATTCAGCTTATCTAGCAATATCGATTTTGTGCCGGCAGTTCCGCTGTCATAGGGTTTACCCTTTAGACCGGTGACTTTGCGTGCTTAGCTTTTCAACTAAGTTTGCCTTTATCTCTTTCACAAAAAATCAATTGCTTGATAATGTGGATTACCGACTTGAAATTAAAGTCTACATTTTTATTTTATTATGTGAAACCATGAAGAAAATTTATTGTTAAGAATAAATGATAAATTGCAATATGCAATTTATAAAGAATGAATTGCAATATGTAATTTATAACGAAGGATTATATAAAAAGTACCATAGAAAATTTATGGTTATAGTATTTCACGTAGCCGACTAATCACTACTTTTGTTTCCGGTTTAACATTACGCCAGATATAAAATGATTCAGCAGCCTGCTCTACCAACATACCTAAACCATCTAATACCTTAGCTGCATTATGTTCTGTCGCCCAAAGCATAAAAGGTGTTGGCTTTGCAGCATACATCATGTCATAGCAACTGGCGTTGTCGTTTAATAATGTATCAGGAAGAGGTGGTAAGTCGCCTTGTAAACTCGCTGCCGTCGCATTGATCACAACATCAAATTTTTCATCGGGTATATGTTCATAACCACCACCACTTATATTCCCTGCATCTGAAAAATCTGAAGCAAGGTCTTTAGCACGATCCGGAGTACGGTTGGCTATGAATAATGAAGATAGATTTTGTTTTAATAATGGAATCAATACGCCGCGTGCTGCACCGCCTGCACCCATTAATAAAATATTTTTGTTTTTTAACTCGATACTATGATTAACTGTTAAGTCATTCACTAAGCCAACACCGTCAGTGTTGTCACCAAACAAGGTTCCATCATCCATCATTTTAATGGTATTCACTGCACCGGCGCGTTCGGCGCGTTCACTGCGCTCTGCAACCAAGTCCCATGCTTCTTGTTTAAACGGTACGGTGATATTTAAACCTTTACCGCCAGCAGCAGCAAAGTTGCCAACGGCCTGTTTAAAGCCACCAAGATCAACATGGATTGCAGTATATAAAATAGACTGCTGAGTTTGTTCAGCAAAAAGGGTATGAATAGAAGGCGACTTGCTATGCGAGATGGGATTGCCCATCACCGCGTAGTCATCAATTTTTTTACCAAAGTCGAAAATATCTTTCATTAATTAATTGAGCTCAATCTATTGTAGCTCGGCTTCATAGTGCTCCACTTCAAAAGTTATTTGGAGGGTATCAGGCCGACGCTGAGATATAAAAAAGTACATAACAAATTAGCTTTGGCGTATTCGCCTACACCGCGTTGGCCTAAAGCTACCGCTCCTGCTCACGCCCCTTGCCTACGTCCATGTAGGCAAAGGCCAACCTACAAATTCATTTAGCTAAAAATACCTTTAAGCGTGAAGAAGAATAGAATCGACATCAGAGCTCCGGCGGGTAACGTGACAATCCATGAAAGGAAAATGGTACGCACAACGGTTAGGTTAAGCGCACCAATACCACGCGCCAAACCAACGCCCAACACTGCACCCACTAAAGTATGTGTAGTTGAAATAGGAAGACCTGTACCAGAAGCAAAGACCACTGTTGTTGCCGCTGCTAAGGTTGCCGCGAAACCTCGGCTAGGTGTGAGCTCAGTAATGTTCTTACCAATGGTAGCCATGACGCGACGACCATACATTAATAAACCAGCAACAATACCTGCACCACCTAAAATTAAAACCCAAATAGGTAGCACTGATTTTTGTGCAATTTCGCCACCACTTTGTACGATACCAACAATAGCTGCAACCGGACCAATTGCATTGGCAACATCATTTGAACCGTGTGCAAAGGCCATGGCACATGCGGTAACCACCATAAGCACACCAAAAACACGTTCTACATTAGCAAAGTGAAAATCTCTATCCGCTTCAGGATCAATTTTAAGTTTACGAATCGATGCCATACTAATAAACATGATGACCAAACCAAATGCGAGTGCAACGCTATAATTTTGTACTGGTGTTAATTCAAGCCCAACGTGTTTAAGGCCTTTAAACATCGTTACCAAGGCAATAATGAACCCCGTTAGAAAGACGTAATAAGGTACGACTTTTTTAGCACTTTCAAAGGGGTCATCTCTATTAAGTATAAATTTTTGTACGCTGCGAAAGAGCCAATAGGACACGGCACCAGCGAGTGCGGGTGAGATCACCCAGCTCATTACAATGGTACCAACCTTGCCCCAATGCACTGCATCCACACCAATACCCACTGCAGCAAAACCCACTATCGCACCAACGATAGTATGTGTAGTCGAAACAGGCCAACCAAAACGAGATGCCACCAATAGCCAGATACCTGCGGCCAATAATGAGGCCAACATGCCATAAACTAATAACTCCGGTGTAGCTGAAAGTAGATCGGCATCAATAATGCCTTTACGAATGGTTTTAGTAACCTGACCACCAGCCAGGAAAGCACCGGCAAATTCAAAAATGGCTGCAATAAGAACAGCTTGTTTAATGGTAATAGCGCCCGATCCAACTGAAGTACCCATTGCATTGGCAACATCATTTGCACCAATACCCCAAGCCATAAATAAACCAAAGATACAGGCTAATATAAGGAAGATAGTTCCATATGAAGTAATTAATTCCACAACAACTCTCCCTTAACGCGCTAACATAAGTTCTAAACGACTGCCGACTCTTTGCGATAAATCTGCTAAGTCACCAATCCCATCAATAACGCGATACATAAACATCACGTCTACCGGTGGTAAGTCCTTTTCCTTTTTAAAGAGTGCAGCGCGCACTTTTATTTGAATCTTATCCGTGTCTGATTCGATATCATCTAATGTTTTAATCATTTCCTGAACAAGTTTTACTTCACGACCACTGAAACCTGTTTCAACCAATTCATCAAGTTCGTTAATGGCTTTTTGTGCTTGTTTAGAAGCATCAATACAACGCTTAACAAAATCAATTAGCTTTTCACTGACTTCTTTAGGAAAGGTCATTTTGCGACCGATGATAATACCCGCGATATCTTTAGACTTATTCGCTATTTTATCTTGCATGGTCAGCACTTCGAGTAAGTCTCGACGCGAGACCGGCATAAATAAACTTTTAGGTAAATGTAAGCGTAACTTTTTCTTCAGCTTATCGGCTTCACCTTCAAGCTTGGCAATTTTCTTTTGTTGCGCTTTTGCTACAGTCCAGTCTTCTTTTAAAACAGCTTTGAAAAAGGGAACAAGTTCAACAATACATTCCTGAACACTGGACATATGAGATTGCAAAGGAGCGACGGGAGATGAGCCGAACAGACTCGAAATGGTTGTGCGTGCCATACATTTTCCTCTTGATTTGATACTGCCTTCAGTATCAATTTATAGTCTTCGTATGGCGCGAATTATACAAAGTGCCCACACAATTAAAAACACTTTGTTACAGTTTTATGTCAATTAATTTTGCACTTTAAACATTAGATTATGTTAATAAAATGTTGCTGAAAACTTGAGTATTTTACTACTGATTTTCTTTTAACCACCTGGCAGCAGCTACGGCAAAATAGGTCAGAATACCGTCCGCCCCGGCACGTTTAAATGATAAGAGTGATTCTAAAACAACCGCCTTTTCATCTAACCAACCATTTTGAGCGGCGGCTTTTAACATCGCATATTCCCCACTCACCTGGTAAACATAGGTCGGCGCACCAAACTCGTCTTTTACCCGCCGGACGATATCAAGATAAGGCATACCAGGCTTAATCATCACCATATCGGCACCTTCATCTAAATCCAGGCTGACTTCCCAAAGGGCTTCATCACTGTTTGCTGGATCCATCTGGTAGCTATTTTTATTGCCTTTGCCTAAGTTGCCTGATGAACCCACTGCATCACGGAACGGGCCATAAAAGCTGGAGGCATATTTAGCTGCATAAGCCAAAATGCGGGTATGAATAAAACCAGCCTCTTCCAAAGCATCACGGATCTGGCCAATTCGCCCATCCATCATGTCGGAGGGTGCAACTACATCTGCACCAGCAGCGGCGTGCGATAAGGCTTGTTTGACTAAAACCTCCACGGTCTCATCATTCATCACATAACCCGACTCATCGATCAGACCATCCTGACCATGAGTGGTAAAAGGGTCGAGTGCAACATCGGTAATGACTCCCAGATCGGGGTACATTTCCTTTATTGCCCGTACCGCACGTTGTGCCAGGCCATCCGGATTGTACGCTTCTGCAGCATCCAGAGATTTAGCTTCAGCTGGTGTCACGGGAAAAAGGGCAATAGCAGGGATGCCGAGAGCCACAATGTCCTTGGCCTCTTTAAGCAGTTCATCGATAGACAGCCGCTCTACACCAGGCATTGAAGCCACTTCTTCACGCTGGCCCTTACCTTCAAGAACAAAAACCGGGTAAATCAGGTCATCTGCACTCAGCGAATTTTCCCGCATTAAACGACGAGAAAAATCATTACGGCGCATTCGGCGCATACGTACGCGGGAAAAATGACCCCGTCCAGTTTCAGTAGATGGCACAGTGAACTCCTGATTAAACTAATTTAATTTGTGCTTGTCCAAACGAAAACAAAGCAATATCTTTGCTACTATATAATACTGCAGCAATATTTGTCCCGCTTTTAAGAACGACAACGACTTAACAGATATTTAGACAAATAGAGATTATGCTCATAAAAATTACAAATTTGGAGTTCAATATGTCAACTTTCCCACAAACACTTAAAAGTGGAGTATTTGCTCTCATTTTTGCCTTGTTCTTTATAGCTAATACTCAGGCTCAAGCCAACATCCAGCCACCCGGTGAATTGATTAAAGTTAATACCATCAAAATGCTGCATTCGATCAACGACAGTCGTGCTGAAATCAAGAAGACTCCTGAGAAGCTAACCTCGCTGGTTGAGGAAGTTATTCTACCGCATCTCGATTTTATTGCTGCTTCTAAAATGGTCATGGGGAAGTACTGGCGCCGAGCAGAAAAAGAACAAAAAATTAAATTTATTCGCCAATTTCGTCTTTTACTTTTACGTTTTTATTCCTCTGCGTTATCAGAATATTTAAATGGTCAGGATAAAATTTTAAAAGATGATCTCATTAAATATTTTCCCACCAAACTTAAAGAGGGTGAAACAGCGATAACTGTACGAGGTGAAGTACAACAAGATTCCGGACCCGCTATTCCCATTTACTATCGCATGCACCTTACTAAAAAAGGCTGGAAAATTTATGATGTTTCAGTTGAAGGCATCAGTATGATCACCACCTACAAAAATAATTTTGCAACACAATTCAGAAACGATGGTATTGACGCATTAATTGCTTCGCTTGAAGAAAAAAATTCAAATATGCTCGCAAAAAAAGATATAAAAACTAATTAAGACTCATGTCAGACGAAACAAAAAAAACCGAACAGGAATGGCAAGGAAGCCTCTCCGCAGAACAATATCAAGTCATGCGCAAGCATGGCACTGAACGTCCATTCTCTGGCAAGTATGCTGATTGTAAAACCGAAGGTACTTATGTTTGCGCCGGCTGTGGCGCAGATTTATTTTCATCAAAATCTAAATTTGATTCTGGCACAGGCTGGCCAAGTTATTTCCAAGCAATAAATGAAAATGCGGTTGAAGAGACAACAGACAATACTTTAGGCATGGCGCGAGTAGAAGTACATTGTAATAATTGCAAATCTCACCTTGGCCATGTTTTTCCTGATGGGCCACAACCAACAGGATTACGTTACTGCATTAATTCTGTTTGTTTAGATTTAAAAGAATCTTAATCCTGAAAATCACCATACAACTGAATTAAAATAATAATATTTGAGTTCTCCCTTATAAAAACTATAATATAAAAACATGTTTTACATATTTAATCTTTATAAATAGGGAATCTAACAACAATGCAATTTACAATAAGTAAACAGATTGTGTTTGTTATCGTTTTTTCATTACTATCTATCAGTGCCCTCTCACTTTCTTTTGCTGAACAAATTTTTTATCCCTGGAAGATAGAAAACTATGCGATCAAAGAACCGTTAGGTGGCTTTACCGGCAATGCTCAACGTGGTCGTAAAATTGTTATTAATCAAGATAAAGGTAACTGCCTTGCCTGTCATAGCTTACCTATACCGGAAGAATCTTTTCACGGCACCGTTGGACCACCATTACATGGTATCGCTTCTCGATTAAATAAAGGACAAATCCGTTTACGCGTTGCGGATGAACAAAAAATTAATCCCTTTACTATCATGCCCGGCTTTTATAAAAACCCTAAAGAAAACAATCGTGTTGATGATAACTTCTGGGGTAAACCCGTGTTAACCGCACAAGAAACCGAAGATGTAATAACCTACCTGATGACATTAAAATGAATATGATAAATCACAAACAATTTTTAATCGTTAGCAGCATGCTTTCAATATTTTTTTCAAATGTTTTACATGCGAGTGACCTTAAGTCAGGTTATGAATACCTGACGCCTGCTACACAAGAAATGCAGGATGATGAATTTGCTAACCCCGGTATGACTGCAGTAGAAGAAGGGCGCACAGAATTTCACAGGCTTGGTGTAAATGATAAAACATGTGCCACCTGTCATGGTGAGAATGGTAGTAAATTTAACCTGAAAAAAATTGCCAGCTATCCTGTCTACAATAAAGAGTATGAAAAACCTTTCACACTACAAGAACAAATAAATTTTTGTGGTGAAGAATATCTAGATAATGTGCCCTATGTTTATGATTGTACTGATCTGGTCGAGTTAGAAGCCTATGTCCGCCATCTGGCTAGAGGTGAGAAAGTGAACGTTAATATTACAGGGGCACTAAAACCTTTTTATGAAAAAGGTAAAAAACTCTACAACAAACGTTTTGGGCAAATGAACATGGCTTGTGCGGTATGTCATGATCAATTTGCCGGGCAGCGACTTCGAGGGCAAGTTCTCAGCCAGGGACACAGTAATGGCTTTCCTTTATATCGATTAGGAAGCGGAAAAATGACCAGCCTGCATGGTCGCATGGAAGAATGTTTCCGTTCATTCAGGGCAGAACCTTTTGACAGAGGCTCAGATGAGCTGATCAATCTCGAGCTTTATCTCCATTCACGTGGTAATGGCTTACCCATTGAAACACCGGCCATAAGATACTAGCTTCTATTTTTACAAATAAAATAATTTACTTATACCTTCTTACTCTCAAGTAGGATGGCTCAAGCGCAGTGGAGCCATCAATATTCACTGAGTTGGTTCCGTCACGTTGTTCCTTGAACCCACCTACAAAACAAAAAAAGCGGAACCAACTACAAGTTGATTCCGCTTTTTAATATTGTGAATATTTTTTACTTTAACGAACGTGCTCGCAAGAACGCCTTTTCAGAAATTTCATGCCAGTCATTTACCTGCTCACGGTATTTTTTAAATGAAGCATAAATACGTTTAGCGGTATCATCTTTCACTGCTAACTCTGCAACCACTTCATCAGAAATTTTACGTAGCTCTTTTAATACATCATCAGGGAAAGCGCGTAACTGAACCTTATGTTCGTTCACCAGGGTATTTAATGCTGCGTTGTTTCGTGCAGTATACTCAGCCAACATATCCTGATTTACTGCCTTACATGCAGTTAAAACAATTTCCTGTAAATCTTCAGGCAAAGCATCAAAAGCTTCTTTATTAATAATTGCT
>JAUVEN010000135.1 GCA_030594815.1 Gammaproteobacteria bacterium | reverse complement strand
GATCGTGTTGGTTTATATGTTCCTGGTGGTAAAGCAACTTATCCTTCTTCTGTTTTAATGAATGCGATTCCCGCTAAAGTTGCAGGTGTAGAAGAAATTGTGATGGTTGTTCCTACACCGGATGGCGTAGTAAATGACATGGTGTTAGCTGCGGCAAAAATTGCCGGTGTTGATACTGTATTTGCTGTTGGTGGTGCCCAGGCCGTTGCCGCTTTAGCGTATGGAACTGAAACGGTTCCTGGTGTTGATAAAATTGTTGGTCCTGGAAATATTTATGTGGCAACAGCCAAGTCGATGGTTTTTGGTCGTGTCGGTATCGATATGATTGCCGGCCCATCTGAAATTTTAGTCGTGTGTGATGGAAAAACTAATCCTGACTGGATTGCGATGGATTTATTCTCACAAGCAGAACACGATGAAGATGCTCAGTCTATTTTAGTTTCATGGGATGCTGATTTTCTTGACCAGGTACAAGCCAGTATTGAAAAGCTTTTACCGACCATGGAACGTAAAGAGATTATCTCTACTTCATTAGCAGATCGTGGTGCATTTATTTTAGTGAAAGATGAAAATGAAGCGATTGAAGTTTCAAACTTTATAGCACCTGAACATTTGGAGCTTTCTGTAGAAGCTCCAGAAGCAATGGCTAAAAAGATTAAACATGCCGGAGCAATCTTCATGGGTCGTTATACGGCGGAAGCCTTGGGTGATTATTGTGCAGGTCCAAACCATGTTCTGCCAACATCACGCACTGCACGTTTTAGCTCACCTCTGGGTGTGTATGATTTTCAGAAACGTTCAAGTCTAATCATGTGTTCAGCAGAGGGTGCTTCTGAATTGGGTAAAACAGCATCTATATTGGGTCGTGGTGAAAGTTTAACCGCACATGCTCGTTCTGCAGAGTATCGAATCAAATAACTATAATATTAGTTTAATAAGTAATTCATTAAATGGCTATGGGCTTAATCCCATAGCCATTTTTTTTGCTTTAATTTTGCCAGTGCTGCGCCAATATGCTAAAAATGAAGGTTCACGCAAATATAAGGATGTGGCTAATGCAGTTTATCAAAAAAGTACTGTTTTTCTTTTTTGGATCATTTTCATGGAAGTTTCCTCCATGGTTGAATTTCATTAGTCAGCTTTATAATAAAGCACTTATATGGCGTAAAGAAAATAAAAAGGTTGTTTGGTTAACTCTTACTTTGGCGATAATAAGCTACGCGGGTGTGCTCTGGTATGACTCATTACCTAAACCCGTTCAAGTTCAAATTACCGGTACAGCTCCTTCACTAACAGAATTACGTGATGAACCTGTTTATGACTCCGTTTATGTTAATTTCAGCTCATCAGCAGCACCTTTGGAATTGGTTGGTAAATCTGTTACACAAGGAATAAAGATATCACCTGAAATAAAAGGTCAATGGACATGGCGCAATGATTCACAGTTAGAATTTAAACCTGAACAAGACTGGGCTGTGGGTGAAGAGTATATTGTTAAATTTGAGGAAAGTTTTTTCCCTAATCATCTGGTACTTAGTCGGTATGACTACCGCTTTACCTCTGCTGGATTTTCAGCTCAACTTCTAAATACTTACTATCATCAGGATCCCGTTGATCCAAAGATCAAACGTATTATTGCAACAGTTAAATTCACTCATCCAATTGATAAAGCTTCTTTTGAAGACAATATCAAATTGAATATGCAAAATAAAAAAGCGGGAATACTCAGTGATGGCACCTCACTTAAATTCCAGGTGACGTATGACAAATTTTCCGGTGAAGCGTATATAAAATCAGATCCAGTAAAAATCCCTCTTAAAGATAAAGTTGTAAAAATAGAAGTAGAAGGCGGATATAAATCCAGTCGTGGTGGCCACGCCTGGGAGAATGATTTACAAAACCAGCTAAATGTACCGGGTATGTATAATTATTTCCGAATCTCAAATATAAATCCGACTTTAGTTAGAAACAAACGTAATGAACCTGAACAGGTTTTAATTGTAGAAACGACAGCGGGCGTTCTGGAAAAAGAATTACAGCAGAATATTACGGTTTATGAATTACCTCGCGATAAACCGGCTGTACAAGGTCGACGTGGAAAACGTAATTATAAATACTGGCGAATAGATGATGTTGGGCCCCAGGTTTTAGCTTTAGCCAATAAGTTAGATATTAAAGCCATTCCAACAGAGCATGAGTATTCTAATTTACATAGCTTTCGCTATAAGTCTAAACCCGGTCGTAGTTTGTATGTGAAGATCAAAAAAGGGACGCGCTCATTTGGTGGCTATATTCTGGCAGATGCTTTTGAGAATGTTCGTCGAGTACCACAGTTCCCGAGAGAACTGAAAATTATGCACGAAGGTGCCATTCTCGGTATGCGTGGCGAAAGAAAGTTATCTGTCGTTTCCCGGGGTATAAAGTCAGTTCAATTTGAAGTTGGTCGGGTTTTACCGGGACAAATTAATCATCTTGTCAGCCAGTCAAATGGTAATTTCTTAAGTCATTATTTTTCAAATTATAATTTTGATGCAGATAATATTACTGACAGGTTTACACAGACCCAGACCTTAAAAGCAACAGGACCAGAAAAAGCGCAATATACCGCGTTTGATTTTTCACCTTATCTCAAGCTTGAAGGTGCCGGAAAAAAACGGGGTTTATTTTTCTTTAAAGTACAACGCTGGGATGAAAAAAATAAACGGGCAAGCGGTGCATCCGATAAGCGTTTAATCCTGGTAACCGATCTTGGAATACTGGTAAAAGATAATGCGGATAAAACGCATGATGTCTTTGTACAATCATTGAGTACAGGGCGGCCGGTATCTAATGCAGAAGTAAAAATACTGGGCAAAAATGGTATTGCGGTTCACACGGTTTTAACCAGTGAGCGTGGAAGAGCAAGTTTTCCTTCATTTAAAGATCTTAAACGTGAAAAACAACCGGTTGCCTACCTGGTAACAAAAGGGCAGGACGTATCCTTTATTCCATATAATAAAGGAAACAGAAGTCTTAACTATTCACGTTTTGATACAGGTGGTATCTATCAGCAGGGTAAAGGCGAAAAACTAAATGCTTACCTGTTTTCAGACCGGGGAATCTATCGCCCAGGGGATAAATTTAATGTCGGTATGATCGTGCGTTCGGGTGACTGGGATCAAGAGCTCGAAGGTTTACCGATGGAAGTTGTGATAAACGATGCTAGGGGACTACTCGTTAAAAGACAAAAGTTACAGCTTGATGATAGCGGCTTTGAAGAAGTGAACTATCAAACTGAGCAGACTTCACCAACAGGTGAATATCAGATTCGAGCATATTTAATAAAAGATAAGCATAGAAGAAATTTACTCGGCTCAACAACCGTGCGTGTTGAAGAGTTTATTCCAGATAGAATGAAAATCCAGACACGCTTCTCCAAAGAAAGAGAATCGGGCTGGGTTTCTCCAGAAGGATTACAGGGTCGGGTTTCATTACAGAACCTCTATGGTATTCCTGCATCTAATCGCAGAATTGCAGCAAGTATTAATTTAAAACCTGCACAGCCTTACTTTAGAAAATACAAAGCCTTTCGTTTTTATGATCCATTACGCGCCAAGCATTCATTTTCCGAACGTTTAAATGATTCGCAAACCGATGATGAAGGTATCTCTGTTTTTGATATCGACTTAAGTCGTTTTGCAAAAGCGACATATCGCTTAAGTTTAACTACACAAGGTTATGAAGCAGAAGGTGGCCGAGGTGTATCAGCTGAACGCTCAGTGTTGATTTCGCCGTTAGCTTATCTTGTGGGTTATAAAGCAGATGGAAAATTAAATTATATTCATAAAGGCAGCGAACGGTCGATTGATTTACTCGCGGTAAATTCTGATCTAGATAAAATGGATGTGTCTGGATTACAGATGGAACTCATCGAGCAACGTCATGTATCCGTCTTAACAAAACAAAGCAACGGAACGTATAAATACCAATCGGTTAAAAAGAAAACATCGCTTAAACGTGATGCACTAAAAATCTCAAAGGACAGCACACACTATACGTTACCAACGGATAAAGCCGGTGAATTTACACTTGTTATTCGTGATGGCAACGATACTGAGTTAAACAAAATTAATTTCTCAGTGGTGGGTGATGCTAATCTGGCAAGAAGTTTAGACAAAAATGCCGAGTTACAGATTAAATTAAATAAAACAGATTTTAATCCCGGTGATGAAATTGAATTACAAATAAAAGCGCCATACGTAGGTGCGGGTTTGATCACAATCGAACGTGATCGTGTCTATGCCTATAAATGGTTTAAAACAACCACAAGTAGTTCAGTACAACGTATAACCGTTCCGTATGATCTGGAAGGCAATGGATACGTTAATGTCAGTTTCATTCGTGCGCCGGACTCTAAAGAAATATTCATGAGTCCATTGAGTTACGGGGTTATGCCATTTACGGTGAACCGATCTGCACGTGTGAACAAAGTGACTTTAAATACGCCAGACATAGCTCGCCCCGGAGAAGATCTAAAAATTCAATATAAAACCGCACGCCCAGGTAAGCTGGTGGTGTTCGCGGTGAACGAAGGTATCTTACAGGTGGCCGGTTATAAAACGCCTGATCCGTTATCACACTTCTTTAAGAAAAAAGCATTAGAAGTCAGTACATCACAAATTCTTGATCTACTGTTACCGGAGTTTGATCTGATCAAGGCCCTGTCTGCACCGGGTGGTGGTGATATGGCAATGGAAGCATTCGGTAAAAATTTAAATCCATTCCAACGTAAACAAAAGAAACCGGTTGTATTCTGGTCAGGCATTATTGAAACAGACGGCGGCCAGAATGGGAATAGGGGCGAAGTTGTTTACTCAGTACCGGATCACTTTAACGGCAAGTTACGCATTATGGCCGTTGCCGTTGCTGATCAGGCCATTGGTGTAGCTAAAAGTAATACCGTAGTAAGAGGGCACTTTATTATCAGTCCAAATGTCCCCACCTTTGTTGCACCGGGTGATGAGTTCAGTGTCAGTGTTAATGTCGCTAATAATTTGGAGAAGTCAGGTGAAAATGCACCAGTGACAGTGCGTCTTGAAACATCCAAACATTTAAAAGTGTTAACCGACACGACTCAAAGTCTCACCATCAGTGAAGGGCGAGAACAAAGTACCCGTTATAAAATAAAAGCGAATGATGTCCTTGGTTCAGGTCGATTCACATTTATTGTCAGTCATGGCAATAAGAAAAGTCGTTACAGAGTTGATCTAAGTGTACGTCCAGCAGTACCGTTCATGACAAAAGTCACGGGTGGTTATTTGCAGGATGATAATGTCGATGTCCC
>JAUVEN010000078.1 GCA_030594815.1 Gammaproteobacteria bacterium | reverse complement strand
TGATGAAAAGTCAGATGTGAACCAGTCAAGTCGTGCCGCATCAATACCGGGTTTATAGTCAGTATCAAGATCGGTAGGTGCAAAAGAACCAAAGACATTAAGCGGTTGCCAAAAGCGACCACTACCAAAATCTATAGCCTGACGTCCAAAGGCAAAGGTCATTTTTTTATAACGCTGTTTATAAACTGCACGATCAATTTCATAACCAAAACGTGTCGCGTTATTTGGGTCGTTCTCATCTAACCAGTTAGAAGAAAGTTCAGTGTAGCGAAATAGATCGCTGGAGTGATTACCATTAAAGGTGATATT
Source organism: Gammaproteobacteria bacterium (assembly GCA_030594815.1). Classification (GTDB taxonomy): domain Bacteria; phylum Pseudomonadota; class Gammaproteobacteria; order UBA6429; family Thiohalophilaceae; genus JAGLTQ01. Next base: position 12,773 of record JAUVEN010000078.1, on the reverse strand, counting down.
GCTAAGATGAGTTCGCGCTATTTTTGCATGCAGGGACCATTCACTGTTTTCTTTAGCATCATCAAGCATTAACCTTAGACTTTGTTGATCTGCCGTTAAGGTAGTGTCTTTATTTATATAACCGCTATCACCTTGTGTGGCGGTTGCTGTCGAGCCAAGCATAGAAAAACGACCAGTCAGCTCAGCAGACCAGGTTGCCGAGGGCAAAAGCAGGATTAAAAACAGAGAGATTTTATACTTTATGCTCATGATGATGTCGTTCGTCACTAACAATTTTTCCATCTTGTAGCGTTATAATTCTTTCAGCGCGATCCATCACACGCGGGTCGTGTGTTGAAAAAATAAAGGTTGTTTTTTCTTCATGAGATAGGGTGTGCATAATATCCAGTAGTGCAGTGGCATTCTCAGAATCAAGATTGGCGGTGGGTTCATCGGCTAAAACAAGTCGTGGCCCGGCCGCGAGTGCACGAGCAACGGCTACGCGTTGTTGTTGTCCACCACTTAACGCGGTCGGACGACGATGAACAACATCTTTTAGACCGACCAGTTCAAGATAATGTTCGGCACGTTCATGACATTCATTCTTATGTCTGCCTTGTAACACCATAACCAACTCAACATTTTCTAATGCACTTAATACCGGGACTAAATTATAAGACTGAAAAACAAAACCTAATTGAAATAAACGAAAGTCTGATAACTGTGCCTCTTTTAATGTTGTTATATCAGTACCATTGAGTTGAGTCGTACCTTGTGTCGGTGAATCCAGACCACCGATGATATTAAGCAGGGTTGTTTTTCCTGATCCAGAAGGACCAACCAGAGCAGCAAACTCACCTTCTTCTACGGTTAAGTTGATATCTGCAAGTGCATTTACTTCCAGCTCACCTTGACGGTAGCGTTTGCTAATGCCCTGTAATGTCAGTAGTGCCATTGTTAATACTCCAACCTATCATTATGCTAACAGGTAGCCCGGATGAAATGTAATGTAATCCGGGGGAACAAGTTTAAACACTCTTTCCCGGATTTCGCTTCGCTGCATCCAGGCTACATGGAAAATATCCTGTTAATAAAACCTGAGGATGCTCTGTCTTTGCTTAAGTTCGAAGTGCCTCAACAGGCGTTATGCGTGCCGCTTTAATCGCAGGATAAATTCCACTGCCTAAAGTTGCGACAAAAATAATGCTAGTGAGTTGGCTAATACGATCCCATGACAATTCTGGATAGACGATGGGATCCATAAAGGTGCCCATCATAATAGTTCCTTTTTCACCCATTATGGCGGTAAAGTCGATGCCATCCTGGGAAAACCAGAAGTGGACTCCACCACCTGCTATCCAGCCAACAACAATAGCTAACAAGCCCATTATAAAAGATTCGCAAAATACTAAAGTGAGCAAGTGACGACGACTTAATCCTAGTGCACACAATAAACCAAACTCACGTGTTCGTTCTAGCACACTCATTAAAACAGTATTGAGAACACCAAATATCACCATGATTAAAATAAGAAGCAAAAAAACATAGTTGCCGGCATCATCAATAATAATAAACTGCACCAGTTGCGGCATCATTTCCTGCCAGTCCATCGCAATAACCTGATCACTTTCAACAACGGCTTTAACTTTTTCTTTCCATTCATACATTGTGTCAGGATCATCAATGAAAATAGCGAAACGAGTGACAGGTTGTTTAATGACATCAGCCCCTTCACCCTGAAGAAAGCGGCGGGCCAACTGGATGTCACTAAGGATAAGATAATCATCCATTTCAGGAACCTGGGATTTAAAAATCCCGCGAACACGACCGAGTTGCGCCTGGGAGTCGCCGCCTTTTTTTCCTGCCATAAGCACAACTTTGCTGCCTATCCTGGCTTTGAGTTTACTTGCCATGCCAGCACCAATGATGATGCCGCGAGCATCGCCGGGTTTGAGCCAGACACCTTTAAGTAGTTGTGGCTTAATCATGTCTACCCGTGGATCAGTTGCACTGCTTAATCCTTCTAACGCAGCACCAACAGAGTTATTCGCGGTACTGGCAAGAACCCGTAAGGAAATCCGTGGTTCGATACTACCGGCCAGATTAATGCTCTCAAGTTTTTCCGATAGTGTCAGACCATCTGCAAGGTATTTGTGGTTTGCCGGTGCCTCAATGTAACCTCGTGGCTGAACCGTCAGGTGACCTTCACCCAGTTTGATCGCATTGCGAATCATAGAGTTATGACTGCCATCGCCTATACCAATGGATAACACGGCAAAACCAAAACCAACGGCAATAGAGCTTAAGGTAATGAGCGTGCGTTTGCGATGACGCCATAAATTTCGCCAGGCCAACCTCAGCAACATTAAAAAAGGCAGGTGACCATGTTTTTCAAGTTTATTTATTTGCGTACTCATCTCATTACCTCTGCAGGTTTAAGACGAATGGTTTGCCATGAGGGGATGAGCGAAGCGAGCATAGTGACAACCATCATCATCAGGCAAGCATACCCAAGGTCGACAGGTTCAAGATAACCTTTCATTACTGGTTCAAAAATCATTCCTGCCCAGTCATAGCCGTCCGGCATGGATTGACTAAAGTCGATGCCGTGTTCTTCAAAGTAGTTATTAATGATGAGCCCGATCACTGAGCCAACAATTGCGGAGACCAGCGAAAGAAAAAAGGATTCAAATAAAACCATGAGTAAAAGCCAGCGGCGTTTCATACCAATGGCGAGTAAAATGCCAAACTCATGAGTACGCTCATACACGGCCATCAACATGGTATTCAACATACCAAGGGAGGCGAGGCTGATAATAATAAAACCAATAATGAAGACAAAAGCCTTACTCAGTTCTAACAAGTCGGCAACTGCTGGATTGAGCTGACGCCAGTTGCGCACTACAGGTTTTCCGCCTAATTTATCAAGTGCCTGTATTGAATTGAGCTTGTTTAGTTTCTCAACAATAGCGGCCTGAATACTTTCCAGCTGAGTCATATCATCAACTTTAATCGCCAGCTCGTGAAAACCGTTTTCCAGGTACATCAGTTGTTGATAGGCTTCTATCGACATCAACACGCCCATACGATCAAAGTTGGGTTCCAATGGTTTGAGTACCGCCGCGACCCGGTAAAGCGCGTTACCAATACTGCCATCGGCTGCCTGGGTGACCAACACCAGTTCATCACCGGGTTCAACGTTCATATTTTTAGCCAGCTGTGCGCCAATCACCAGGTTGTAACGGGGGAAACCATTCTCAGTAGTATCGGCGATGCCAAGATCAAGTTTGCCGTGGCGCACATGTTCCAACATTTTTGTCACGGCTGTTTCACGTTTTGGATTAACCGCTTTTATTAACACACCGGTAGAGGTATTTTTAGAGCTGGCCAGTCCCGCGGCATAAAGCCTTGGAGTAATTTTGATGCCGGGGAAGTCCTGTTCAATTTTTTCCAGGTATGACCAGGGCATGGTGGCATAAATATCCTGATCATCAATATAAGCCTGCCGGTGTACCTGGATATGTGAAGTAGAAATCTCGGTGGCAAAGCGCACCATTTGGCGAGTCATGCCTTCGAGCAGTGATGCATACAGGATCACCATGACTAAACCACTTGCCAGTGCTGAAATAGTGAGAATACTGCGTACAGGATTGCGCCAGATATTTCGCCAGGCGACAAAAATTAATATTGGCAGGCGGCTTAAAACAGATGCTTGTGAAATATTTTCCATCAGTACTATTTTTAATGACGTCGTTGCAAATTTTGCAATGAGAAAAAAGAGTCTGCCAACGGTATGTCTAAAACAATATCTTTATAAACAATAACCGTTGATTCTTCGGGTTTGTCTTCGGGTTGTAAGGTCAGACGCATCGGGATGGTGCGTTTACCTATTATTCGTGGCCGATCAAAGGTCATGGTACGAATCAATATTCCTTCTTCATCGTAATAAAGCGCACGATAGGGTGATAAGGTTTTTTGTTCCAGTTCCATAACTATCTTCCCCCAGACAACGGCAGCATCTTCCCTGGGAATAGAAGTAAGCTCATAGATATTGATGCCATTGCGCTTGCCTTCAAAACTAATGCTGGAAATATAATCGTCCTCCATCGTGCTTTCTTTGACCAGATCGTCATTGGTAAAGTGGCTACCCATCCACGAGCCCGACATCATGCTGGAAGGGACTTTGGTAACACGGTTAATTTTCGGCAGGTAGTTCCAGATATTTTCTTTCACCTTCAGCGTGGCGATGCCCTTATCTTTAATGGGAGCGCGAATCACAACCAGCGAATAATCTTTTCCGCGTGACCAGGCTTCCATGGTCATACTGCGCGCATAACGTTGCGTTTTTACGGTCATCGACATGGTTGCGTGGGAAGTGTCACCACGCCATAAACTATCAATATGGCGAGTAAGCTCTTCAATAGTTATTGCAGAGGCAGGGACTGAAAAAAAGAGTAAAAGTGATAACGAAATAAGGTACCCCGTCACTTTCTGAAAAACCGTCTCTCTTGATATATTGTTCCTTTTATATATAACGCTATCTACAGCGGGTTTCATATCCTCTCCCTTTTTCTCATTTTATTATCTGCTCATTTACTAAGGCTGTAAAACGAGAGAGGAGTAAAGAGTTATTGCTTTGTTAATTTGTACAAATATTGTTCAACTTTAATAACAAGTAGTGGTCTAAAAAAGTGAAAAAAGGACTGTACGTGAGTAAGTCCTAACGTGTCAGGGAGCATTATTACAGGTATATTAACAACACAACATATAGTATTAAGGGGAAAATATATTTCAATATTTTTACACTTACATTACACTGTTAAAACAAGCTAACTGTTTGTATTTTATAATGTTTTATGCTTCTTTTGCGCTTATTATGATTGTTGACAGTAGTGCTCGGTTAGCAATATCCTAGACACCTGAACACAACATGTAGTGTTTTAGAGTTACAAACACTACATCACCCGTTTTAAGCGGGTCAGATTTAGTAAAAGTACAACAAAAAAAACTGAAAATAATAAAAAGTGCAATTAGCAACCCCTCTGTTGATTGACTTGAGGGTGTGTTAATTCCGTTTTAATTCAGTTAGTTAGCACATAATTCTTTTTTCTCAGGCCCCCAGAAAAAGAAGAATATGACATTAAATTTTTATAACAACAAAAGTTGTTAAGACCGGAGGATCGGGCCGATCATGAGCGCACAGCTAAAAGCCTTGAAAACTAAAAAAACACAAGACATTCCATATCAAGATGCGTCAATCGATATCTGGGATAAAAAATATCGCCTTAAAACAAAAGACGGTGATGATGTCGACAACAATATGGATGAAACGTATCAACGTGTTGCTCAGGCAATCGCTGAAGTTGAAGATGAAGAAAAGCGTCTCGAATGGTACGAAAAATTTCTCTGGGCTTTACGTCATGGTGCGATTCCAGCCGGACGCATTATTTCAAATGCCGGTGCCTTAGAGCACAAGCCAGCAACTTCAACTATTAACTGTACAGTTTCAGGTACGGTTCTGGATTCAATGGATGACATCTTAGGTAAAGTGCACGAAGCAGGCTTAACCTTAAAAGCAGGTTGTGGCATCGGTTACGAATTCTCTACCTTACGTCCTAAAGGCGCTTATGTTTCAGGCGCGGGTGCGTATACCTCGGGTCCTCTTTCGTTCATGGATATCTTCGACAAGATGTGTTTCACCGTATCAAGTGCCGGTGGACGTCGTGGTGCACAAATGGCAACGTTTGATGTAGGTCATCCGGATGTCATGGATTTCATTCGCGCTAAACGTGAAGACGGTCGCTTACGTCAGTTCAATCTTTCTTTACTTATCACAGAAGAATTCATGAAAGCCGTTGAAACCAACGATGAGTGGAAACTGGCTTTCCCTGTAACAGAAAAAGAAGCAGAAGAAGATGGCTTGGACATGAAAGATGACTCACAAGTTATCTGGCGTGAATGGCCGATCACTAAAGGTTACATCACCAACCGTGAAGGTCTCGTTGCTTGTAAGGTTTACAAAACAATCAAAGCAAATCATTTGTGGGACATGATCATGTCTTCGACTTATGACTTTGCTGAGCCTGGTTTTATTCTTATTGATAAAGTAAATGAGAAGAACAACAACTGGTTCTGTGAAAATGTACGCGCAACGAATCCTTGCGGCGAACAACCATTACCAGCTTATGGTTCATGTTTATTAGGTTCAATTAACCTCACTAAATTCGTAAATGATCCGTTTACTGAAAAAGCAAAGTTTGACTGGAAAGGTTTCGAAAAAGTTATTGGTATCTTTACTCGTCTGCTGGATAACGTTGTTGAAATTAATGGCCTGCCATTAGAAGGACAACGCGATGCTATTTTGAATAAGCGCCGTCATGGCATGGGCTTCCTTGGTTTAGGTTCAACCTTAACCATGTTACGTGAAAAATACGGCAGTGCTGAATCAGTCAAGTTCACAGAAAAAGTGAGCAAAACATTAGCAATGGCCGGTTGGGAAGCCGCATTAGAGCTTGCCAAAGAAAAAGGTCCCGCTCCAATTATGGAAGAAACCTTTAAAGTAACCGGTGCCATGTTACGTCGTCGTCCAGAAATGAAACGCGATGGTTATAAAGCGGGCGACAAAGTAAAAGGCAAAGTATTACATGCTAAATACAGTCGTTACATGCAAAAAGTCGCAGAAGTAAATCCAGAATTAGTCAATGAGTTAGCTGAAATTGGTGCACGTTTTACCCACCACAGTTCAATCGCGCCAACAGGAACAATCAGTTTATCGTTAGCCAATAATTCAAGTAATGGTATTGAACCTTCATTCGCGCATCACTATGCACGTAACGTCATTCGTGAAGGCAAGAAAACAAAAGAAAAAGTGGATGTGTATTCTTTTGAATTGTTAGCTTACCGTGAGCTTATCAATAAAAAAGCCATGCCATTTGCGCAAGATGAAGAGGCAAAATTACCCGAGTACTTCATTGCTGCTGATGATGTTTCACCAAAGCAACATGTAGATATTCAAGCTGCTGCACAGGGCTGGATCGATTCAAGTATTTCTAAAACTGCAAACGTACCAACAGACTATCCGTTTGAAGAGTTTAAAGATATTTATACCTACGCTTACGAGCAAGGTTTAAAAGGTTGTACAACGTTCCGCTTTAACCCCGAAGCGTTCCAGGGTGTTCTGGTCAAAGAAGAAGATCTGGAAAAGACAATGTACAAATTCACCTTAGACAACGGAGAGGTTGTTGAAGTGAAAGGTAACGAAGAGATTGAGTATGATGGTGAGATGCATACGGCAGCCAACCTCTTTGATGCTCTAAAAGAAGGCTATTACGGCAAGTTTTAGGTTTTAAGCGGCGCCAGAGATTCGCTGGCGGCGTTGCAGCACTTTTTTAAAATACTCACGTACTTATTGTACGCTCCGTTTTTAAAAAAACACTGCGCCTTGCCAGCAAACCACTGGCTTGCTTAAAACATAGTAGATAAAAAAATTGTAGGTCAGTCTTGCAGCACAGGGATGTGCAAATGCCGCGAAGGGCAAGGAAGCCCGAGAGCGGCCAGGCTGACAAATGTTGAGACAACACGCTGGCTTTGAATACCAGGTAATGTTTCTAACAAAAAAAGAACAGAACGTAGGTTGGATTAAGCGCAGCGAATCCAACAAAAAGAATCTGAACGGATCGGATAAGTTAAAACAAGCGAGCCAGAATTGAAACTTGCTTTAATTTATCCGGTTCGATCAGAACCAAATAAAACAAATTGTAGGTCAGACTTCAGTCTGACAAAAGAACATAGGACGGGGAAAGGAACATGAGCATAAAAATCGCAAGTAAAATTGTTGGTTATGCAGTCGCAAAAGACGACGAAGATGATGCAGCAGCAGAAGCAGCGTTACAAAATGTTAAGCCGGAAGAAACAAATATTATCCAGATGCACGAGAAGCTTGAGCGTCCGGAAATGTTATTGGGTTCAACTTATAAAGTAAAAACGCCGTTATCAGAACATGCGTTATACATCACCATTAATGACGTTATTTTAAATCCAGATACCGATCATGAATTACGTCGTCCATTTGAAGTTTTTATTAACTCAAAAAACATGGATCACTTTCAGTGGATTGTTGCATTAACAAGAATCATTTCAGCCGTATTCCGTAAAGGTGGCGACGTCACGTTCCTGGTAGACGAACTCCGTTCAGTATTTGATCCGCGTGGTGGTTACTTTAAGAAAGGCGGTAAATACATGCCTTCACTCGTAGCAGAAATCGGTGATGCGATTGAATGTCACCTGCGCATGATCGGCATGATCAAAGACGAAGGTCTGGATGAGCATCAACAAAAGTTAATTGATGAGAAGCGTGCGCAGTTAGAAGGGCAATCAAAGCAGGCAGAAGAAACATCAGGTGAAGCAAGTGATTTTCCGGCGAGTGCGCAGTTGTGTGGTAAGTGTTCTACCAAGGCGTTGATTAAGATGGATGGGTGTATGACGTGTCTCAACTGCGGCGACTCAAAATGCGGTTAAGAGCGGCGCCAGTAATCCGCTGAGCAGCGTTGCAGCACTTTTTTAAAATACTCACGTACTTGTTGTACGCTCCGTTTTTAAAAAAGCACTGCGCCTTGTCAGCGAATCCCTGACTTGCTCTTAATAATAAATTAAGGCTCGTCATTCCCTCTCCCTCCGGGAGAGGGCTAGGGTGAGGGAATTAAAAAACGAAGTTATACTTCTAAAAAATAAAACAACACCGCCCCCATGTTGTTATAAAAAGGATTTCAGATAGTGACAAAAGAGTTCAATGGGGGAGATACAATAATAAAAAGACTCATTAAAGAGTCGGAGTCAGTAGTATAAATTTAAAGGCAGCTTCGGCTGCCTTTTTTATTAACAGTGGGTTGATTATGACAACAACAAATACATTTATTTCACTAGCAGTTCTTAAAACAAATTGGGAATCAGGTAAATCTGATTATATTGATAATTTTAAGCCGTTTGTGATTTGTTGTCTTGAATGCAGTGAGAAAAAAGAATTATGCTTAAGTGAAATAACTAGCTGTATTGAAGAAAAGTTTGGCTTAAAAATGCCAGATAACTCTATTAAAACAATTTTAAGAAGGCTTACAAGAAAAAAAGAAGTATCTTTAAATGATGGTATGTATTCTTTATTAAAAGAAACAAATATCAAAGAAAAATTAGAGTTATCGACACAAGAGTTTTTAAGACACTACAATGCAGTTATTTCTGCATTAACTGATTTTGCACTTAACGAAGGTATTGATGGTTGGGATAATGAAAAATCTGAAAGTGAATTATTATTTGTTCTAAAAGATTATACCTTCTCATTATTAAATACAGCATTGAAAGGTTCACCGCTGCCTGAAATATCAAAAGAAAGTGATACTGATCGATATATAGTTTCAAAATTTATTGGAAATATCCATGATGAATCTCCAGATTTATTTTCTTATTTAGAAACAGTGCTTAAAGGAAGTATGTTAACAAATGCTTTAGCTTTTAGTGATTTGAGTTCTATAAAGAAGAAAATTAAAAATTTAAGTATTTATCTAGATACAAATTTTATTTTGTCACTTTTAGGTAAGCAAGGCGAAGAAGAATTTGAAGCATGCAATGCGATAATAGATCTTTGTATTGAATTGGGAGTAGATTTGAAGTGCTTTGCGCATACGCAAGATGAATGTATCTCTGTAATGCGAACCGTAGCGATTAAGCTACGCAATGGTGATAGGAGTGGGTATGGACCACTTTACTTAAATTGCTTAAAAAAAGGTACAACAGCTGGTGATCTTGATTTAGAAATTCTCTCCTTAGATAAAAATTTGAAAAAACTAAAAATCAAAATAGACAATGAGCAAGTAATTAATAACTATCAAGACTATGATGAAGCTGAGCTTGAGGATATTCTTAAGGACAATATATATTATAGAGAAGATAACGAAAATGCATTAATAAGAGATATAAGATCTATACAGGGAATAAATAATTATAGGAAAGGTAAGTGTTATTTGTCCTTTGAAGATTGTAGAAGTATATTTTTATCAACAAATACACGCTTATGTGTTGCCGCAAATAAATTCGCAAAAAATAGTAATAAAGATTTATGCGTTCCTCAAGTGATGACAGATTCTATGGTCGCTAACCTTTTATGGTTGAAAAATCCTAATATTGCACCTGATTTACCAGAAAAAGAATTAATGAGTAGAGCATATTCTGGGATGCAACCCAGTGGAGAATTATGGCGAAAATATTTAGATCAGGTGAAAAAGCTAAAAGATGATAATAAAATCGATGAAGATGATCTTATTTTGCTAACTCATTCAAATGTAATTTCTAATGAATTAATGGATTTAACCAAGGGTGATCCTAGTAATATAAATGATGACTTAATACCTGAAGGGCTGCAAAGAGTAAAGGCAGCGATGGTTAATGAAAAAGATATTGAATTAACCCAAGAAAAACACAAAAGATTTTGGTTGGAAAAAAGCGTAGAGAGAAATTGTGAGAGAAGAGCATCTATATATAGTTTTATTGTAACTGGAACTATTTTTGTATCTGTTCTGCTTGGGCTGTTGTATAGCACTGAAATTTCAGAAGGTTATAAAGGTTATTTTGTTACAGTTTATATTATATCAACTATTGCATTTACATATTATGCTCTTGTTCCTTTGTATGAGTTTTTGTATAAAAAACTAAAAAAGTATTTTATGAAAGAATATCAACCATATAAATAATCAATTGGCTCGAATGTTTGGGGGCAAAAATAAATGGGGTCAGGCCCTGACGAATCCCCACGAAAATAATAAAAAAACCGATCAAAAACAACAACTTAGTAAAATAACCGTTGATACTAGAGTAAAAGCTGTCTTTGCGAGGGAATAAAATGATCGCGGTAATCTCATGATTAAGCGTTATAAACTTGAGATTGCCGCGTCAACACTTAAAAACACTTGTTTTTAAGTGTTTTCTCGCAATGACCGGTAACTTTAAAATTCGTGGGGATCCCTCAGGGTCAGAGCCCTTTAATATGAGCTTAATTGGAAGCAGTAAATACTACAGCCTTGCCTAGGAGTATCACAGTGAATTATAGAGTGAGATATGCAACTTTCAAATAACACGCACAGTATGTTCGTTGGTTATATCCTGTGGATCTTTGGTTTTATCGGTTCCCATCGATTCTATTTTGGCCGCCCTATTTCAGGAACAATTTACTTTTTTACTCTTGGTCTTTTTTTGATTGGTTGGCTCGTAGATCTTTTTTTAATTCCTGATATGGATAGAGCAGCTGATGCCAAGTACGCAAGTGGTAACAAGGATTATACCCTTAGTTGGATCTTCTTAACGTTTCTGGGGATTTTTGGTATTCATAGATTTTATCTTGGTAAATGGATTACAGGATTGATTTGGTTGTTAACTGGAGGGCTCTTTCTCATGGGATTGCTTTATGACTTATGGACGCTAAATACACAAATTGACGAGGTCAATCGTGGTGTGGTCTAAAATAAATACTGTCAGAACACAATTGTTGCTAATATAGTTTTGTTTTACTAATAATTATTGTGGTGTACTTTATCTTTTTAAGAAAAATGAGAAAAAGGGGTCGGTGACAACTGATAATTATTCGTATTAATATTTGTCACCGACCCCTTTATTTAAAAGAAAATGAGTAAAAAATATGAGTGATGAAATAGAAGATAAAGAATTTTTTGATCGTGCGGATGCAATAATTGCTCTAGCAAATTCACAATGTGATGATTTTCCTATTGGTAAAGTAAGTTCTTCCCTGCTTTTTTCAGCCGCTAGGTTCAATGCTTTTATAGTTGCTTCATCAGCTAAAAACTTAGAAGAGCTGAAAAAAGAGAAAGATGTGGCGATAAAATACTTTAAAGAACAATATGAAAAAGTATTTATTGAAAATATGGATGAATATATTAAAAACTACGATAAAAACATCCAGGATCAGAGGAAGTAATAACTAAGTATGAGGGCAGGTCTTACATTTTACATTTGTGAATTACCAAGGGTCGGTTTGTTGAAAGTTGAAGAAACGCTATGATAAAAATTACAACAAAGTACAAAGGATGCTGGATTTCGAATTTTCATGATGTTGAAATTAGTTATAACGATAATGTGTGGTCGTTAGTTGCTGAGGCAGAAGATGAAGATGAATTAATGGTGGGCTTGTTTGATAAGAAGGATGGGTCATCATTTTTGTTAAATTTGGAGCAAGTTGATGAACCTGATGAATTGTCAAATGAGGATATTGAAGATGCGTTGTTTGCAGATCTTTTTAACAAGGATAATAATATTGTTGTTAATAAAAAGTTTGAGGGTGATTTAGCTGATATTCAATTTAATTTTGTTGAGTATTCATTTAATAATAAAATATTTGGCAATCAGAAACTCTTGCATGCCTTTTCAAGATTCTCGCATCACGTCGCTTTATTTGTTTTTTCATGGCCTGATGGTATGCCGTTACAAGTTGACTCGTTTTTTCCAGTCAAACATCAAGCTTTTATTGAAGGCTTAAAATTAGATAAATCAAGTGGTTAAGCGAATAAATGAGGCAGAGAGCATTGTTCTCTGACACCTATTTATAGTTAACAATCTGATACTACGCATGGAGAACTAATATGGCTGCATATGTGCCAGTAATAATTTGGATAGTTAGCGCAATCATTTGCTACTACATCGCGCGAGTAAGGAATGTAAAGTCAAATTTAGTACGGAGATTGATCGTTGTTTTCTTAGGCCCTTTAGCGATTCCATTAGCTTTCTTTGTAAAACCA
>JAUVEN010000020.1 GCA_030594815.1 Gammaproteobacteria bacterium | reverse complement strand
GCAACAACAATGAACTCTTCTATCAACTTCATATTCAAATTATCAACCGCATTATTTATCAAAGTAGAACGGTCATAGGTTTCAACAATTTCCACCCCTTCAGGCAATCCCAGTTTTAATTCTTGTAATTTCTCCTTGACTAGCTCAATTGTTTTTAAAGCATTCTCGCCATAACGCATAACTATAATGCCGCCAACTACCTCACCTTCACCATCAAGCTCGGCAATTCCCCGACGCATTTGCGGACCTAAACGAATATCAGCGACATCTTTTAATAAAATAGGTGTACCACGTTTATTTACACCTAATGGAATTCGGCGAAGGTCTTCAATCCCGGTTATATAACCCGTAGCCCGAATCATATATTCAGCTTCCGCCATTTCTATAACAGAACCACCTACTTCCTGATTCGCCCGTTTAATTGCCATACGAACTTTTTGTAATGGAATGCTATAAGCACGCAATCGATCAGGATCAAGCACAACCTGATATTGTTTTACCATGCCACCGAGTGTTGCCACTTCTGAAACACCAGGAACGGTTTGCAGTTCATATTTCAAAAACCAGTCTTGCAAGCTACGTAGCTGCGATAAATCTGTTCCACCAGTTTTATCAACTAACGCATATTCATAAACCCAACCCACACCTGTTGCATCTGGACCAAGCGCTGAACTTGCTTCAGCAGGTAGTCGACTCGCGACTTGACTCAAGTATTCAAGCACACGTGAACGTGCCCAGTAAATATCAGTGCCATCTTCAAATATAATATAAACATACGAGTCATTAAAAAAAGAATAACCGCGTACCGTCACCGCACCGGGTACAGACAACATTGCGGTAGTTAATGGATAGGTTACCTGGTCTTCAACCACACGAGGTGATTGTCCGGGGTAAGTGGTTTTAATAATAACTTGTACATCTGATAAATCAGGAATAGCATCAAGCGGTGTATTTTTTACTGCGAAGATACCAGCTACCAATAAAACAGCCGTCATTAACAAAACTAAAAAACGATTTGTCAGTGACCAGTCAATAATTTTTGCAATCATTTTAAGTCACCCTGATTTTTTGATATTGTTATAGACTTAACAACATATCCGCTTTCGCCTTTTTCAAGTTCAAAATCGACCTTATCACCTTTATTTAAGCTTGCCAGTGAGACATCCTTTTTAACGGTAAAATCCATTTCCATTGCCGGCCAATTTAATACCGGGATTGGATCATGTGACATATTGATCATGTTATGTGCTGGCATCACTCTATTTATTATTGCTGTACCAACTATTTTTTCAGACATATCCATGTCAGAACTCATTTCTTCTTTAGAAGTTTTAGCTGATGACATGCGTGCAATACTCGCTTTTAAACTGGCTTCAGAATCAATCAGGAATTGACCAGAAGTAACCACCTTATCGCCTTCATTTATTCCTTTAACTATTTCAATAAATTCACCCGACTCAATACCGGCAGTAACCTCACGTGCCTGGAAACGGCCTTTACCAATAGAAATAATAACGCGTTGATCATTTCCTGTACGAATCAAGGCTTCACGCGGAATAGATAGTACTTCACGTTTTGCTCCACCATAAATAGCAACCTTGGCAAACATATTTGGCTTTAATGATTCATCTTCATTTTCAAAACGTAAACGTACTTTTAAAGTTCGTGTTTTTGGATCCAGGCTTGGATAAATATATTCCACAAAACCTTCCCATTGACGTCCTGGTAAATAAGATAATGTAACCTCAGCAGACTGTCCCACTCTGACCCAATCAGCCTGAGTTTCAAATACTTCTGCTAATAACCAGACACTGGATAAATCTGCCAGACTCATTACTTGTTTTTCCGGCACAACAAACATACCTTCACGAATGTTCAGCTTTGCAATAATGCCATCCTGCTTTGCGAATACTTTGACGTACTGTCGAACCTTACGAGTTTTGTTCAACGTTTTAATTTGTGAAGCTGAAATACCTAATGCGATCAAACGTTCATGTGATGCACTGGTTAAGCCTCTATGATTACTACGTAAAGCCTGAAGATATTCCTCTTGTGCATTAACCAGCTCAGGCGCATACACTTCAAATAATAACTGCCCTTTTTTTACCCGTTCTCCTTCTGACTTAACGTATAGTTTTTCTACCCAGCCTTTTGTTCGCAAATGAAGATGAGAAATTTTATTTTCATCAAAATCAACATACCCCACTGTATCAATACGACGCCATAACTTATCTCTTTTAACTATCGCAGTACGTACACCCATGTTGTTTTCAACCGCTGCAGAAATTTTAACGGTGTTTTCATCTCCACCTTCATCATAAACAGGAACCAAATCCATTCCCATGGGTGATTTACCTGCTTCATCCCGACGATAGCTTGCATCCATAGGAGCAACCCAATATAAAATTTTCTTTGCTTTTTTCTCTGCTGCAACTGTTTCTGTTGTGTTGCTTTCGTCATCACTACATGCAGTTAATAAAACAGCAACTAATGAGATGGCTACTATATTTAATTTATTCATTATAATTCTCCAATACTGAAGGTTATAAACCTCAGCTATTTTCTCCAGTAAGATAAAGTAATAAAGCTTGTGTTTTTTTATGATCCACAGTTAAACGTAATGCTCGCAACTGTGTTTCTAATTCTGTAATTTGTGCTCGCATTAATGCAGTAAATCCACTGCGTCCACTTTGATAGGCATAAAGTGCAGACTTGGTGTTTTCATCTGACTTTGGTAGTAATAAATTTTCATAATGTTTAATACGCTGCAACAGGCGATTTTCTTTTGCCAATCCTGCTTGCCACATTTTTATTAAATTACGTTTACGGTTTTCACGTAAATTTAATGCTGCATTAAGTCGAGATTTACTGGCGGCAACTTTTTTATCCTGACGGTCAGCGGTAAACAAAGGTAAGTCAAACATCACCATGGCAGAAGCAAAATCAGCACGTTCTACACCACTAATTGATTTTTCACGTTTACCGTACGTTAAATCAAGTGACCAGGATGGTTTATAACTTTGTTTTGCCAGGTCAACATTTTTTTTATTGATTGCTACCATGGCTTGTTCCATGCGTAACTGAGGATGTGATTCCAACCATGATGTATCATTTTTTTGAATAGTATAAATGGGAAATTCTGCACTAAGTTTAATATCAGAAAAACCAACGCCCATATATTTAATTAGCTTTGCTTGAGTTGTTTCTATGCGTGTCTGGATTTTCATTTCCCGATCATCCAACATACCTAGCTCAAGTTCAGAACGAATAACATCCTGTTGTTTTTGCCGTCCTGCTGCATATTGTTGTTTGGTCACAGAAACCAACTTAGTAAACAGCTTACGGTTTTTCTTAACAACCGATTCAGCATGTAACCAGTAGTAAAGTTCTAACCACGTTTCACGAACATCACGTGTTACATTGCGACGTTGATTTTCTGTTTTCGCATCTTCTGCTATAGACATGCTAAGTGCACGTTGAGATTTTATTTCCAGGCTATTGCCGCGTGGAAACATTTGCGTAATCCCCAGCTGAACCTGAGTCATCGGTTCCTGGTTCAGGCTATAAGTATCGACAGGTACATTCATCACACCCAGTTTAATTTTTGGATCGGGCATGGTGTCTTCAGCAACAGATTGTTCTCTATATGCATCACGACGAAATTTGAAAACATTAATTAATGCGTCACGTTCTAATGCAGTTTGCACTGCACGTTCAATGGTTAAAAATTGTTCTGCATACACAGAAGCGCTGCTATATAACGTAAACAACGTTATGGTATAGACAAGTCTGGCAAAAATAGCCATGGGTAAATCCTCATTACTTAATTTAGAAATTATGTACTGCCGTGTATAACAACAGCTGTACAAATATGCCGTATTAAATACGGTTAAATTAAATAAGAGTTCGAGGAGGTCTTAGAATGTTATTTTGAGGGACGCCATTTAAAAGTAAAAGGCTTGTAAAAAACTTTTGTGTACTTAAAGAATATGTTTTATCTGCAGTGTCTGCAGGTAATATAATCATTGCGCTTACCGCCTGAAGACATTCATCAGCACAACTTTCACATTGATGAGACACATTATCACAACATGACATTTTAGGCTTTTCTTCATTACACACAGCAGAAGAATGAGAAGATTTATGATCATTCTGAACTACATTTGTCATTCTCATTTGCATACTTGAAAATTCCACAGCAGCAGAGATCACCTGTACGGGTAATACCGTAAGCGACAAAATAATTAAATGTGCCAGTATTCTTCTCAACATAGATTAAGGCTAAGCCTACTTTAATGATAAATATTCTGCAATTGAGCTTAGGAACATAAATTAACATTATGGTTCCTTTAAACGAACAGATTTTTGTAACAAAGAATTAACGATTGCAGACTGCAAATCTATTTAAATTATTATTCCTTAAATATATGATCAGTAATAGATTAAACTAACAATTAACCTATACTCTGTATGGAAATTATAACAATTACTTAGATAAAACAATAACTATAAACCTATTAACTTTATGATTAATCAGTCTTTTACAAAAAATTTGCTCATCCTGTTATTATCTTTTTACTCAAATATCAGTTTTTCGAATACTCATTCTTTTCATATTGAAGAAGATATCAATCAACATGGAAAGAACCCAACAATAAATGCCGTTGTGCCCGCTTTTTTCCCCCCTTTTTATTACACTGATAGCGATGGTTTGCCCTATGGCATGGCGATAGAAGTTTTAAACGAGATTGATCACAGCGCAGGCTATTTAAGTCACTTCATTGTTAAAAAATCCTGGGCTGATGTTTTTAAAGCAATCGATTCTGCTGAAGCAATGGTTATTCCAAACCTGGGGATAACTGAGGAACGTAAAAAACTCTACTTCTTTAGCAAACCTTACTCAAAAACAGATATTACTGTTTTCACCCGACCTGACAATATAATTAATTCAGAAGCGGCATTAGCTAATTTGCATATTGGTGTTGTTAAAAAGAATGTCGGTAAAAAAATCGCCCTTAAAAGAAAATATAAAAATATTCATGTCTTCGATTCAATTGAACTAGCCTTTAAAGCTCTTACTAGCAAAAAAATTGATGCCATTATTTATCCTAAACTAATCGCAAATAATGCAGCAGACGGGTTAAATATTAAACAATCAATTCATGACACTGACATCATTTTAAAAACAATACACAGAGCGCTTGCCGTCAGCAAAAGACATCCGGAAATTTTTATAAAATTAAATGCTTCTCTTGAGACCTACCTGAAAACACAAGACTATAAAGATACCTATGTTGCATGGTATGGCAAAGAAGCAAAAACATTTTCAAACCCCCAGCTTCTCCTTATTACACTCACTATTTTAATATTTAGCGCTTTACTATTTAATTATTTTTGGAAAAAGAAAAAGTTTGAAATATTCAGAGGTAATAATAACGATTCAATGTGGATCTTATCACTCATTGCAATATTAATTACGGCAACGGGCATAATTACTCTTTCAACTTCATGGCTGCTCTACGAAACCTCATTTAATGAGCAACGACTCCGGCTTATTGATAGTGTTAAAAGTCGTGCCCGCCTGATTGAAGCAGTTGCCCGGTATGATGTTGAAGACAGCAAACAGCATGTTCATGATGTTTCTGATTCACATCAACGAACCATTGGCCAGGTCATTGAAGCACATAAAAATTTCCATGGATTTGGGAAAACAGGGGAGTTTACTTTTGCACGTAAAAATAAGGATATTATTGAATTTGTTATGCGGCAAAGGCATTCTTCTTTAAATATACCTCAATCAGTATCTTTTAATTCTAATCTTGCCGTGCCCATGCGCCTGGCTTTGCTAGGACATTCAGGAACCATCGTAGGTAAAGATTATCGAGGACATGAGGTTTTGGCAGCCTATGAACCGGTAAAGATTCTTAACATGGGTATTGTTGCGAAAATTGACTTAGACGAAATTCGAGCACCCTTTATACGTAGCGCGATATACATACTGACCATTGCCATCCTGATTTCCTTTTTTGGCTCGTTACTCTTTTATTACAACATGTTGCCCATTATTAAAAAAATTCAGGATTCAGAACAACGCTTCCATCAGCTGTTTTTAAACAATTACACACCTGCGTTACTGGTCAATGCAAACACTGCTAATATTATTGATGCAAACACATCTGCTGTTAATTATTATGGTTACTCCCGGGACGATCTTCATTCTTATAAATTAAGTTTTTTATGCGCACATCAGAAGTCAGAAATCCTTAGTAAATTAAAACAAGCTCAAGACAAAAAACACCTTTCCTATATCACTCAACAACGATTACAAAACGGTGATGTTAGAGATGTAGAAATATTAATGAGCCCTGTTGAAATTGATAATGAAACTGTAATTTATTGCATTATTATCGACATTACAAAGAAACTAAAACAAGAGATTGAACATGCTCGCTTAGAACAAGAACTGACTCAAGCAAGAAAAATGGAAGCGCTTGGCCAGCTTACTGGCGGTATCGCTCATGACTTTAATAATATGCTTGGCGTTATTATGGGCTACACCGAACTATCACGAGATAAAATTGCTAACGATGATGATAATAAGGTACCCGGTTATTTAGAGCAGGTACTCGCAGCATCCAACCGTGCTAAAGAATTAATATCTTCAATGATGTTGTTTAGTCGAACAGGTGAAAACGATGCTGAAGCTATTATTATTTCACCACTTATTAAAGAAGATATCAAAATGTTGCGTTCTATCATTCCAACAAGTGTTGATATCAAATCCCATATTGATGAAAACTTGCCCGCAGTTATAATTGAACCGGTTAAATTGCAGCAATTAATTATGAATCTTTGTGTCAATGCCCGTGATGCCATGGACAACAAAGGCACGCTTACTATATCTCTTAGCTTGCGAATAAATATGAATGAGAATTGCCTTGTTTGTTATAAACAAATTACCGGCGGCTGGATTGAATTATCCGTTAGCGATACCGGTTCAGGTATGAGCGACGAGGTTGTGCAACATTTATTCGAGCCGTTCTTTACCACTAAAGATAAAGGTAAAGGCACGGGTATGGGCATGGCGGTTGTGCACGGCATCGTTCAGGACTTAGACGGACATATTCTCATTGATACCAAACCTGGAGAAGGATCTACTGTTAGAATTTTATTCAAGCCAGTAAAAGATCAAAATATTGTTATTGAAGTAAGAAAAGACGTTCCTTCTTCTGATGAGAATCATGGCGAGAGAATTCTAATTGTAGATGATGAAGAAAGCTTATCTGAAATGTTAGGTGATATGCTTGGAAGCGTTGGCTATAAATGTACGTGTTTTTCTTCTTCAATAGAAGCGCTTATCGCATTTAAAGATTCACCGGATGACTTTGATATCATTATTTCAGATCAAACAATGCACAAGTTAACCGGTTTAGAAATGATTACTTTGATGCGTGAAGTTAGAGCTGATGTTCCGGCCATAATTGCAACGGGTTATAGCACTAGCATTAATGAACCCATTGCCAAAGAAAATAATATTCAACTTCTGAAAAAGCCGCTGACTAAAGATTTGCTGGTTGAAACAGTTAATAAAATTCTGGAAAGTAAATAAACACACTTGTTATTGTAAGTAGTTTTTTGTAGATCAGACTCATGGTTCCTCACATATAAAATATATTAGAGGATATTAGTTTGACGTTTTGGTATTAAAAACCACTTACCGGATTATTTAAAGATAGGGTATTTGAAAACTATGCGTGCTTTTACCAGCGCCGCGTTCGACTAAAGTCGAACCTACGAAAATCAAAAATAACATTTTTTGTAGGTCAGACTTCAGTCTGACGCTGTGGTATAAAAAAACTACTTAACTGATTATTTAAAGATGGGGTATTCGAAAACTATGCGTGTTTTAATCGGCACCGCGTTGGCCTGAAGCTTCCGCTCCTCGACAACTGCTCCTGCGTTGTTCTACTTACGGGCGTCCTGCCCTAATGCTAACGCCCCTTACCTACGTCCATGTAGGTAAAGCCCAACCTACAATAAAGTTTACATGTGAGATATTAAATTCCGTCCCTCACTCAATACAAAATCCTTAAAAGCCTGGGTAATTGGCGACAACCGTTTTTCTTTACGATGCACTAAATACCAGTGCCGCATGATCGGGAAATCCTCGACATCCAGAATAACCAACCGGTTAGTTTCTAACTCAAGTTCAATGGTATGAATTGAAACAATACCCAGCCCCATACCGGCTTGCACGGCCTGTTTAATGGCTTCGTTTTCATTCATTTCCATGCTCGAGGTAATACTCAAATTATGCTCTTCAAAAAAACGTTGCATCGCGGTTCGTGTACCTGAGCCCTTTTCCCGTACCACGAATGTTTGATCCTGCAACATATGTAAAGGTATAGGCTGCTCATCCACTAACGGATGATCGGGTGCAGCCACCACCACTAGCGGATTATCAGCAAAAGGTTCTGTCACCAGATCGGCATCTTCGGGTGGTCGCCCCATGATAGCGATATCCTTTTCATTATCAGCTAACTGGCGAAGTAAGCGCTCCCTATTGGTTACATCAAGACTCACGGTTGAGCCTTCATACCGCTTGTTGAACATGGATAACATGCGTGTTGCAAAGGCATTGGCGGTAGTGGCTACGGTAATCTCTAAACGACCAGATTTGAGTCCTTTTAACTGTTCCAGTACCTCACCCGCCTCTTCCAGCTGCTGCGCAATTGTCTTGCAATAGTGGTACATCTCCCTACCAGCCTCGGTTAAATAGGTTTTTCGACCGACTTGTTCAAACAATGGAAGCCCCGTATTCTCCTCTAACTGCTTGATTTGCATAGAAACTGCGGGTTGACTGAGGTGGAGCTCTTTGGATGCCTTGGTGTAGCTCAAAAGACGCGCGACCACTTCAAATACTTCTAGCTGGCGAAAGGTTATATTCATAAGGTTTTGCTTATCATAATCATCAAAAATATTGAGTATCAATTATGAATGATCCTGCGTATAGTCGCAAAACTTTCTGGCAGGAGCACTTAATATCCAGCCGAAACTTGAAGCTTAGCCCATATTAATTTGGGTGAAAGTTAAAACGAATTTTTATAAACGAGGAAATCTATAATGGATCAATCAGCACGGTATGCAGACTTAAGTCTGGATGAAGCAACACTTATAGCCGACGGCGGTCACATGTTAGTGGCTTACACTATGACACCAATGCCTGGCTTTGGTGGTTATTTAGAAACTGCAGCTCATTTCGCAGCAGAATCATCTACTGGTACTAACGTTGAAGTTTCAACTACAGATGACTTCACGAAAAACTTAGATTGTATGGTTTACGAGATTGATGAAGCTAAAGGCATCATGAAACTTGCATACCCTAACGATTTATTTGACCGTAACGTAATTGACGGCCGTTCAATGGTTGTATCTTTCCTTACTCTTGCTATTGGTAACAACCAGGGCATGGGTGATGTGCAATGTGCACAAATGATCGATTTCTATGTTCCTAAGAAAATGCTTCAATCTTTCGATGGTCCTTCAGTAGATATCACTGATATGTGGAGCATCTTAGGTCGTCCACGTGAAGACGGTGGTTACATCGCAGGTACTATCATCAAGCCTAAATTAGGTTTACGTCCAGAGCCTTTCGCTGAAGCTGCATACCAGTTCTGGTTAGG
This sequence comes from Gammaproteobacteria bacterium, assembly GCA_030594815.1. Taxonomy (GTDB): domain Bacteria; phylum Pseudomonadota; class Gammaproteobacteria; order UBA6429; family Thiohalophilaceae; genus JAGLTQ01. The sequence goes on along the minus strand of JAUVEN010000020.1, from coordinate 23,947 downwards.
TGGCGATTTCATCAAAAATGATGAGCCTCAAGGCAACCAGGTTTTCTGCCCAATGAAAAAGGTTATTCCTTTAGTTGCTGACGCAATGAAACGTGCACAAGACGAAACTGGCGAAGCTAAAATCTTCTCTGCAAACATCACAGCTGACGATCACCACGAAATGTGTGCTCGTGCTGACTACATCTTAGAAACTTTTGCTGAAAATGCTCATGCAGTTGCTTTCCTGGTTGATGGTTATGTTGGTGGTCCAGGTATGGTTACAACTGCACGTCGTAACTATTCTTCACAATACTTACATTATCATCGTGCTGGTCACGGCGCGATTACTTCACCTTCATCTGTACGTGGTTACACTGCATTTGTTCTTGCTAAGCTTTCTCGTCTTATGGGTGCTTCTGGTATCCACGTGGGCACTATGGGCTACGGCAAAATGGAAGGTGGTAAGGACGATAGAAACATCGCATACATGATCGAACGTGATAGCGCAGATGGTCCTGTTTACCATCAAGAATGGCATGGCATGAAGCCAACTACGCCAATCATCTCTGGTGGCATGAACGCGTTACGTTTACCTGGTTTCTTCGAAAACTTAGGTCACGGCAACGTAATCAACACTTCTGGTGGTGGTTCTTACGGTCACATCGATTCTCCTGCAGCAGGTGCGAAGTCTTTACGTCAAGCATTTGAATGTTGGAAAGAAGGCGCTGACCCAATCGAATTCGCTAAAGATCATAATGAATTTGCTCGTGCATTCGAGTCATTCCCTGGTGATGCTGATTCAATCTTCCCAGGTTGGAGAGACAAGCTAGGCGTTCACAAGTAAGCGAACGTTTTAGTCTGAAAAAACCCTCGCCATTTGGTGGGGGTTTTTTTTGCCTGTTTTTTCTTTTACAGCCCACTTTCAATCGGAATGGTGGGAAGCTGTAGTATTTTTACAAATGCCTCTTTACCTTATAAGCAATAAGGGTATATTAAAGGGATCAAATGTTTAAACCAGCTCAACAATAGTTATCCAAATCAGAGGTTATCAGTATGAAAAAAGTGATTTTCGCCGCAATAGTCCTAACACTACCTATCGCATGTACTACAGATGCACCCCGTCAGGTGTCAGCAGATGAACAAAAAGCCCTGGCCGTTGAAGGTAAAAAAATCTTCATGGAGTTTGGCAAAACACTGGTTGGCCACGTTAAGAAAAGCATGAAAAGCGGTGGCCCCGTCAAAACAATTACTGTCTGCAACGAAATTGCGCCTACTGTTGCCGCTGATCTCTCTAAAAAACACGGTGTAGAGCTGGGCCGAACCAGTCTCAAATTGCGTAACCCAAGTAATGCACCCGATGCATGGGAAAAAAGCGTACTGATGAAGTTTGAGCAGCGTAAAGCTGCCGGTGAAAAGGTAAAAACCATGGCCTACAAAGAGATCGTTATGGAAGATGGTAAACAGTACTTCCGTATGATGAAAGCAATCCCTACGGCTCAAAAGCCCTGCCTCATGTGTCATGGTGGCAAGGTTAAAGCTGGAATCGAAAATCAACTCAGTAAACTCTATCCTGAGGATAAGGCGCGAGGCTATAAAGCGGGAGATATTCGTGGGGCATTTAGTCTTAAGAAAGAACTTTGAGTAAGTACTAAAAAGGGCTCTACAGAGCGAATATCCAATAAAATCCGCTATCAACCCGATTGATAGCGGATTTTTTTGTTTTAAACCCCGTCTTAGTAACAATCCAATCTAACCAAGCATAAGCAATAACTTATCCATAGCACAAGAAACATTGAATTAACTTATATAAAAGACTCTGTATAATACTCGGACGTTTTGCGGCCTGGTACAAAACCCGCCGTAATAGATTGAGACTGCTACAAGTATAGGAATACATCATGAGCGATATTGATATCGAACAATACAAAATTACTGAAGAACCTTATTACGAAGCAATGGGTGATGAAGTTGCATTATATGAAGCCGCTTATGCTGCCCGTATGCCTGTTATCGTAAAAGGTCCGACCGGTTGTGGTAAGTCTCGTTTTATTGAACACATGGCTTATAAATTAGGCAAACCATTAATTACAGTTGCTTGTAATGAAGATATGACAGCGTCTGATTTAGTTGGTCGTTACTTACTTGATGCTAACGGCACACGTTGGTTAGATGGCCCGTTAACAACGGCTGCACGTATTGGCGCAATTTGTTACTTAGATGAAATTGTTGAAGCACGTCAGGATACGACTGTTGTTATTCACCCTCTTACTGATCATCGTCGTCAGTTACCGCTTGATAAAAAAGGTGAGCTTATTAATGCTCACCCGGACTTCCAGTTAGTTATTTCTTATAACCCTGGTTATCAAAGCATGATGAAAGATCTTAAACAATCAACTAAACAACGTTTCTCTGGTTTAGATTTTGATTACCCCGATTCAAAAGTTGAAACAGCAATCGTTGTTAAAGAAGCCGGAGTTGATGAAGCCATTGCAGCGAAGTTAGTAAAAATTGCACACACTGCACGTAACCTAAAAGGCCATGGCCTTGATGAAGGTATCTCTACTCGTTTGTTAGTTTACGCAGCGACCTTAATGAATAATGGTATCGAAGCGAAATCTGCTTGCCGTATGGCACTCGTCACTCCAATTACTGATGACAAAGACATTCGCGATACTTTAATTCATTCTATTGATAGTATTTTTGGTTAAAAATATATTGAGCCACCAAGGACACGAAGAACACAAAGAGTTAAATATTTGTTCAACTCTTAAATATTTTTAAATAAAGATTTATTTCTTTATAAATAATCATATTTTTCTTTTCTTAGTGTCCTTCGTGCCCTTCGTGGTGAAAAATAAACATGACAACAGAAACTGAATTTCCAGAATATCGCAAAAAACTAAAATGTAGTTTCGAGCAAATTGAAGATTGCTTTGACGACTACATGAAAGATGTAATGCGTAACTTAAGTAATGATGGTGTTGAAGATTACTTAAAAGGCGCCTCCATGGTTTGCATGATCGGTCGTGGCTTTGAACCTGTCCTGGTTTATCTTGAAGAAATGCCTAACATCGCCCACGACTTAGGCGAAGAAATGCTGAGTATGGTTTCACAAGCCGTTTGGGATATGTCACGTACACCCAATGGTAATTCTATCCCGCCGTTTATGCATTGCTTACCTGAAGCCGCTCGTCGCTTAGGCACCAAAGAGCAAATGAAGCACTTCATCGAAATTATTTTTGAAATGATGCATGCCACTACGGGTTCGATTCATGGTCACCATACGACATTCGCTAGTCCGGGTTTGCCTGATTTACTGCAACAAATTCCTTACCTGCTTAGCCAACTTTCACTTGAAGGCTTAAAAAACTGGATGGAATACGGTGCACGTAACTACAACAACCATCCTGAACGTCAACGTGATTTTTTCACTCTACAATCTGCAGATTCTAAAGCAATGTTACAACGTGAACGTCACGGCACATTGTATATGGATAATGAACGTTCGCTAGATATGTACATGCGTAGCATGTGGCAAGCAGAAGAATATCTTGTGCCTTATTCATTAGGTTTTGATGAGATGCGCAAACCGCAACCTTACTATGACAGTTTAGGCATGCGAGTCCCCGATGTGTTTGATGATAAAGATGGCATTTCAGGAATTGATCGTTATCGTGTTGTTCTTGCACATATGGCTGGCCACAAGCGTTGGACCACAAGGCAAATTGCAGATAACTTATCACCGTTTCAACGTATTGCCGTTGAGTTGTTTGAAGACTCGCGCATTGAAGCCTTAATCCTTAGAGACTACCCAGGACTAAGAAAATATTTTCTTGCTCTGCACCCAATTCCTGTTGAAGGTAGCTGCGACAATGAAAACGAGTCTTGCGTTCGTCATCGCTTAGCTATGTTGTCGCGCGCCATTCTTGATGAAAATCATGGTTATAAAAACCCCGTGATTCTTGAATTTGTCGAAAAATTTCATAATGCTTTAAAGGACAACGCAGAATCAAACAGTAAAGAAATGTTACTGCTCGCGATTTCCTTTACCACTAAAACTCGCCTACAAACTGATCAACTACCAAAGATTCGTTTTGAAAATACTGAAATCGATTACCGCGATGATAATCGTCACATGTGGCTCTTTATTGAAGAAAATGATGAAGCGGAAGATGACACCAGTGAACCGCAAAATTTAGAAACGGTTGAACCCGATGGATTGCCGCCGCGTCATTATCACGAGTGGGACTACAATACCAACAGTTATAAACCTGATTGGGTCACGCTGTATGAATCACTGCATCAGCCAGGTAATGCTTCTGATATTGATAAAATATTAGAAAAGCATTCTGCTTTAGCGAATTATTTAAAACGCTTATTAGATTTATTAAAGCCACAAAATTATGTTCGTATTCGTTACCAGGAAGAAGGTAGCGAGTTAGACTTAGATGTTGCAATACGTTCAATCATTGACTTTAAAAGTGGTGCGCAACCTGACCCACGCATTAATATGAGCCATAAACATGATGGCCGTGATTTTGCTGTTTTATTATTAATGGATTTATCCGCTTCATTAAATGAAGTACCTGAAGGTAGCACACAAAGCATTCTTGAACTCAGCCGTGAAGCCACCACCTTATTGGGCTGGTCGATTGAACAGCTTGGTGATAAGTTCGCTATAGCCGGTTTCCATTCAGATACTCGCCACAATGTTCGTTACCATCACATAAAAGGGTTTACTGAACATTGGGATGACACTGTAAAGTCAAGACTTGCAGCAATAGAACCCGGTTACTCAACACGTATGGGCGCAGCGGTTCGACATGCTTCGCATTATTTAGAAGGGCAACAAGCCGATAAGAAATTACTGTTGATCTTAACCGATGGTGAACCGGCTGATATTGATGTCAGTGATGACAAACTGTTAATCAATGACACGCATAAAGCGGTTGATGAATTATCTGCTAAAGGTATTTACACTCATTGTATTAGTCTTGATAAAAAGGCCGATGAATACATTGCCGATATCTTTGGTAAAAATGGTTATACCGTTATTGATAACATTGAAAAGTTGCCAGAACAGTTGCCGAAGTTATTTATGTCATTAACGGCTTAAACTCTATTTAAGAACAAACATATGAAAAACATCCTTAAAGCATCTATTCATTTTTCATTTAAAGGCAAAGAGCATTCGCCTTCAATGACTGTTGAGTTAGAACCCTATCTTGAGGGTTCAGGCACTTTTCCTAATTTATGTTCTTTGATTGCAAAAGCCAATAATCATGATGCCTATTCCTATGAATATGAAATGATGCAAGCGACAGAAATAAAATACAGTGATGCACAAGGTTTAGTGGCAGAATTTATTAATGATGATGGCCAACTCGATATTGCCGCATTTGAAGCCGCCTGGACTAAAAACAAAGCACTGATAAAACTGCTAGCGGTTGCTGAAGAACATATGCAGATTACCGATTTCTCTGAGCATGTTGAATTAAAAAAAGCCTTACTGGAAGCTTATATGCTCGGTAAAAAAGATGAAGCTTTAAACTCATCCACATCGCAAGCAATAACAGAATCATTTTAAATTATTTCAATGCCAATTCCTGGCTATAAATCATTAAAAGTTAAAAAGACATGCTAGAAAAATTACTCAAAGGTTATGAACGTTTTCGAAACGGTTATTTTCAACGTAATCGCGAACAACTTGAAAAATTAGCGCAGCAACAAGCACCTGATGTTGCCATGGTTTCGTGTTGTGATTCACGTGTTGATACCGGTATTTTATTTGATGCTGATCCCGGTGAGATTTTTGTCATTCGTAATGTTGCCAACCTTATTCCCCCTTATGAACTACAAGGTGATTACCACGGTACCAGTGCCGCACTGGAGTTTGCTGTTACTTGTCTCAAGGTAAAAGAAGTTATGGTACTCGGCCATGCCAACTGCGGTGGTATTCGAGCATTAATGGAAAATGATGGCAACATTAAAAAAGACGGCTTTATTGATCGCTGGATGCAAATCGCGGCACCGGCAAAAAAAGAAGTACTTGCTCGTACAGATCTAAATAGCCTTGATGAAAAAATCGATGCCTGTGAAAAAACCGCTATCAGCTATTCACTTCGTAATCTATTAACTCACCCTTGGGTGCGTGAACGTGTTGAACAAGGAAGCTTGCAACTGGTCGGTTACTATTACGAACTGCACAACGGTCAATTAATCAAAATAGATGAAGTAAATGCAGATATATTAGCTGCTGAAAAAAGTTAAACTAGTGTTTCTTTCGTACTCGTAAATAGCTGGCAAATCTGGGCGTACCTTTGCTTGTTAAACCAAAATATTTATAGGTTATTTCCGCACCAATTTCTGGAGGTTTTTTCCTTTCTTTTAGCGAGAAACCAGATCCAATTTTAAAACGTATTTTGCCCTTAGTTTCGACTAACATTGAACCCAACATGCCTTTAAATTTTCCTTTACCTTCTATATGTTTAATAACAATCGCTTCTGCATCGAAATAACGTTTTAATTTTAACAAATCATCATGTCTGCCACTTTTATAAAAAGATGAACCTCGATGTAGCATTAATCCTTCTGCACCCAACACGACTAACTTATCTAATTTTTTCATCAAAGCATTATGCGATGAAACTTTAGATTGTTTAATTAACCGAATATGTTTTTCATTAATGTTGTAAATTATTTTTTCAAGTTGTTTTAAACGTTGGGTAAATATTTCATTGCTATCGGGTAAATCAAAAATCATATATTTAATATCCAGCCAATCACTATCGACATAGACTTTTTTTCTCACTCTTCCTGAAAGCTCATCAAAGCGAGTCCTGCCCAACCATAACTCTCCATCTAATTTTATAGTAGGTAAATTTTTGATAAACCATTTAGGTGTGTGAATGATATGGCCTTGGCGTGAAATAAATTCATTGCCATTCCAATATGCTCTAACACCATCGAGCTTTTCACTAACCCAATATTCAGCAAGTTGGTTATTTTGCTTATACACTTTAGCTAGTAACAAAGCAGGCGGAGTTTGTTCAGAAGCAATAGCCAAAAACGGCATAAATAAAAGAAAAATAATGAGGTAGTAATGACGCATATTGATCACTCCTTGATCATGGTGTTTTTTAAATAAAGATATAACATGTTACATAATATGCCCCATACAAAAATTATTATGAAACAACTTCAGCAATGGTAGTAGCAACTTTAAAATCAACATCTAACTCATCAAAATGAGCCTGTCCACATTTTATTTTTTTATTCTCTACCACTCTGCGTTTTTCACTGTCGTGAGCACTTTTTGTTTCACGTACTAAATATAATTTTTCATCATTTTCTGTTACGACAGCCCAGTCAGGATTGTAGCTACCAAGAGGTGTGGGAATCTTGAACCATGAGGGTAATTTACAGTAGAACTTAACGTTCTCAGCTTCATCCAGCTTTTTAACAACATTCTTTTCTACATCTGAATCGTATTCAATATAATCATAAGGGGTACGAATGACTATATCACTACCATCTCCTGATTCCTGATATTGCACTTCAGCCGTACCCCTTCTTCCTGAATATTCTTTATCCAAAAACATCGACCTGATAATTTTTGCGGTATGTCGCATTTTCCTAATAATTCGATACTCACCACTCTCGTTTTCATACCCAATAATTTCTTTGTTTATATTTTCAAAAGACTTTTCTTTTCCCCACCGCCATACAAATTGAACTTTGTTTTTTTGTGATTTAGATGGAAAAACTTTAACATCATCACTTGATGTTCGTTCTTATGAAATACTATAAAACACTTTATCTAAGCATTTTTTTTGTTGAGATAAAACGGATAAAATAAATTCGGGCGGTTTTCGAAATGAAAAGATTCATCACGACAAGATTTAAGTGTGGCTCTTAAGGGTTGTTGAATTAATTTTAACGCCTCTTTTTTACCCGGCCATTCCATACCATAACGTTCACGGAGATGTTCATATACATAGGTAAAAGCACCAGGGAATAGTTGAGCCAATTCTCTTTTTTTCTGTTCAGAAACATCCAGGCTTTCACCGTTCATTTCTGTGTTTAATTCTTCGTTACTCATAATTACTTCTCATCTACGATTAATTTCTATTACATCGGATTAATGTTGATTAACCCTAAATTTTATTACTATATGTTTCCACGCGGAGCATGGGAACGAGTTGGACTGTCGCACCAATGTGGATATCGTACTCAACATCGAGATTGCTTCGCTTTACTCGCAACGACAACCTGCTTGAAGGTTGCTAATCTTTTTTCTTTTTTGGAATCTGCCCTGCAATTTTGCTTAATTTTTCCAAAACATCATCCGCCTGCTCCGTTTCTTTTTCTAAACGTCGTTGCTGAAATTTGTCATATTCCTGTTCCGCTGTTTGCTTTGCTATCTGATGAGATATTTTGCCCGCATGATCTAAAATATCACGATCATTCAAGCTTAAAAAGCCATCTAACTTAACCACCCAGTCTGTCATGTTCATTGGGACGCGGCGCATTGCTTGACCTTCAGCAAAAATTAAATATTGCTCCACCAGATTATTGAGTATTTTTAATTCTTCTTCGTTAAGGTAATTTTTGGCAACACTAATATCTTGCTTGCGTACTTTTGTGCCGCGCCAATTAGTTAAGCCCATATTATCTTTTTCATTGTCGGCACGTTTATGAATAATTTCAGCTGCGGTTTGCCCAGTAATCGCCCAGTGCACCTTGTTTTGTACGGTTTTGAAGAAGGCAATACTGGTATCCAGAGTGGGATCATAATCTACACTGGTAGCATAAATGTCGGTAATTTTTTGATAAAAACGTTTTTCAGAGGTACGTATATCCTGAATACGGCGGGTCAGCTCTTCAAAATAATCGAAGGGTTGATCTGGGTTCTTCAGGCGTTCATCATCCAGCACAAAGCCTTTAACTATGTATTCCCGCAGTTGCTGAGTCGCCCATTGACGGAAACGGGTGGCGGTATGGCTCTGTACCCGATAGCCGACAGATATAATGGCATCCAGATTATAGTGTTTGGTTCGGTAGCTTTTTCCATCTGTCGCAGTAGTAAAGTAATCCTTTACAACTGATTCTTCTATAAGCTCATGTTCTAAAAAGATATTTTTTAAATGCTGACTAATATTTTGCTTGCTAGTCTGGAATAAATCAGCCATCAGGCTTTGAGTAAGCCAAACAGTTTCATCCTGAAAACGAACATCCAGCCGAGTTTCGCCATTTTCGGTTTGGTAAATAATGAACTGTGAATAATTATTTTCTGAGCTTGTCATTTACAGACATTCCAAAATTTTCTAATTTAACCACACAAGGCCTAATTACTATTTTTTGAACAGTTTTATTTTTTTAGATTAACGTAAAACATCTTATAAAGACTGATCATCACCAAAAAAGTGTTCATCTATCACTTTAATTATTCCATGCAGTTCCATAAGATTGTTTTGTAAAAAACCTTGATATTCAAAAAACATAACTAACTATTTATTAGAACCATTTAAATTGCCGCTACCATCATTAATCCACTGATCAATGGATTTTTTACCAAACCGCCACTGTTTACCTATCTTTTGACCTGGTAATTTACCTGACTGAACCAACTTATAAAGTGTTGATCTTGGTATTTTAAGGTAATTAGATAATTCCTCAATTGTCATTATTTCGTCTGCTATTCGTTCAGGCATTTTGATTTATCACTTAGCTTTATATTGGCAGTTATTATCTGTTATTAGTAGTTATTACAATTAAAATGGCATAAAAAACCCGCCATGGTTGCGCTTCACGGTCGAAACCGGATAGGCGTGGCGGGTGTATTGCTGCCACTCTAGTTTAATTTATTCTTTAAATCAAACATTGATCCTTAATATGCTAATCTTCGTCATCATCAATCCCTAGGGCTTATTCTAAAATTTTACGTTCCTCCTGATTTAAATACAAATGAACTCAGAAGACTTTCGCTTTCGCTTCTAAAAAATTAATTACTTGTTTCCTTTTATAAATCAGAAACTATAAATTATGTCTAAATCAACGTACGTTAATATAAACGTACGTTGTACATTTGTTAATTTCCTAGCGTTTTTTGATCTCTTCTCAAATTTACATTGCTATCAGTGTTGAAGCTGTATTTAAACATGGTATTGAGCGCATAAACTGGTAAAATTACCGATTCCTTGTCGCTTAAAGTAGTTAAAATACGCGACATACTTATTAGATAGATAGGATTTAACAAGCAATGAAAAAGCCAATCGTCGGCGTAGTAATGGGCAGTAATAGTGACTGGAAGGTAATGAGCCAGACCTGTGAAATGTTGAAAGATTTTGGGGTTCCGTTTGAATCTAAAGTCGTTTCTGCGCACCGCACTCCAGATTTATTGTTCGAATATGCTGAGACGGCTGCTGAGCGTGGTATCCAGGTGATTATCGCGGGTGCTGGCGGCGCGGCGCATTTACCGGGTATGTTGGCCTCTAAAACCATTGTCCCGATTTTAGGCGTTCCTGTGACATCCCGTGCTTTAAAAGGACTCGATTCTCTACTCTCAATTGCCCAAATGCCAAAGGGTATTCCCGTTGCGACATTCGCGATTGGTGAACCGGGTGCGGCGAATGCAGGGCTTTTTGCAGTCTCTATGCTTGCTAATAATGACGAAAAATACGCTAAAAAACTCAATACATTCCGCAAAAAACAGCGCACTAAAGTTCGCGCAATGAAGTTACCCAAAGTATGAAAACACTTCCGGGATCGACTTTAGGAATGCTCGGTGGTGGCCAATTAGGCCGCATGTTCACCATTGCTGCTCGCACGATGGGCTACGAAGTTGTTGTGCTCGACCCCGATAAAGAAAGCCCTGCCGGTAAGTTGGCGACCACTCACATTTGTGCCGACTATGCTGACCAAGCTGCACTCGAGCAAATTGCGAAAAACTGTGATGCGATCACCACCGAATTTGAAAATGTCCCTGCTTCAACCCTGGAAGCTCTGGCAAAAACAAAGCCTGTTCGCCCCGGAGCCAAAGCAATCTCTATTGCTCAAGATCGTATTCAGGAAAAAAACTTTTTAAAAGATAACGGTTTTTATACCGCACCTTTTGCTGTGATTAATTCACTCGAAGATTTAAAAAACAGCATTAGCAAAATTGGTACACCTGCTATTTTAAAAGTCTCTCGTTTTGGTTATGACGGCAAAGGCCAGTTTGGAATTAACGCTGAATCGGATATTGAAAAAGCATGGGAAACTCTCGAAGGTGAAGCCTGTGTTTTAGAACAACGCATGCCGTTAGATATTGAAGTTTCTGTTGTGCTTGCTCGCGGCACAGAAGGCGAAGTGGTTACCTACCCCGTTTCAGAAAACATTCATGAAGGTGGGATTCTTGATGTCAGTGTTGTACCGGCACGAATTAATGAAGACCTGGAAACAAAAGTTACCGATCTGGCCAAACAAATTGCCACCGCTTTAGATTATGTTGGCATTATGGCGGTTGAGTTTTTTATCTCGAATGATGAATTACTGGTTAATGAAATTGCACCTCGCCCGCATAACAGCGGCCATTACACATTAGATGCGTGTGTTACCGATCAGTTTGAACAACAGGTTCGTGCTGTTTGTGGTTTACCTTTAGGCGACACAAGATTACTTTCTCCTGTCGTAATGATTAATATGTTGGGTGATATCTGGCATAACGATCAGACACCTAAATGGCAAAAGTTACTCAACCATCCGAATGTTAAATTGCATTTGTATGGAAAAAAAGAAGCGCGTCCTGGACGTAAAATGGGCCACTTTAATGTTCTCGCAGAGAATATTGATGACGCTTTAAAACTGGCAGAAGATTTAAAAAACCAACTTAGCAAAGCTAACTAGCTCGCTATCATCACATTCAAATAGTTAACACCACGATGCTTACAGATAAAGAAGTTAAAAAATTACGTGAAGACATTGTCTTTAGCGAAACCTTAAAAGATATTCCTTTTGTATTTCATACAACCTGGGGGATCTTCTCGCCGCGTAATATTGATGAAGGTACTTTATTGTTACTAAAGTATCTCGATATTAATGAAAGCGATGATTGTCTGGATTTAGGCTGTGGTTATGGCCCTCTCGGTTTAACCATGGCAAAGCTTGCACCAAAGGGGCAAACAACTCTGGTCGATAAAGATTTTAAAGCCGTTGAATACAGCAATATAAATGCTGAGCTGAATCAAATTAAAAATGCAGAAGCATTATTAAGTAACGGTTTTGATCAAATACAAAAGAAAAAATTTGATATTGTCGTTTCCAATATTCCTGCCAAGGTCGGTAATGAATTATTAAGTTTATTTTTACATGATGCATATAAGCAGATGAAACCGGGTGGCAAGATTTATGTTGTTACCATTACCGGTTTACGAAAATATATTAAACGTAACTTTGAAGAAGTTTTTGGTAATTATAAAAAACTAAAACAAGGTCCGAACTATACGGTTGCCATGGCAACTAAATAATATTATTTAGATAATCGATTAAATTTTAGAGGTTAATGTGAATACTACAACTGATATTGTACGCAAAACATCACTCAACATTATGGGACAAATGATTTTTTGGAGTCGCTGGTTACAGGCGCCACTCTATCTTGGATTAATTATTGCGCAAGGTGTTTATGTCTATCACTTTATGGTGGAACTAGTTCATCTTGTTTCTATCGCAAATAACATTACCGAAAATGAAATTATGCTCATTGTATTAGGGCTCATTGATGTTGTGATGATCGCAAATCTTCTCATTATGGTTATTATCGGTGGTTATGAAACGTTTGTTTCCCGTTTAAATCTGACCGAACATCCAGATCAACCAGAATGGTTATCGCATGTAAATGCAGCAACCATGAAAATTAAACTTTCTATGGCATTAATCGGCATTTCATCAATTCACCTGTTGAAAACCTTTATAAATGCAGAAAATATGACTGAAGCAACGATAAAGTGGCAAGTTCTTATTCACATCACCTTTATTATGTCTGCCATTGCCATGGCCTACACAGATCGAGTTATGACCAAGACATTGATGGATGCACACGGAAAAGCTGAAAGCGAGTAGAATTAACTTTCCGTACTAAAAAGCCCGATTTGGCTATCAAATCGGGCTTTTTTATGAATAATTGCCTCTAAATAGCCATATCTGGCTTATACAACAACAATTTTCAAAATATATTAAAGATATTAGTTAACCTTCCGATACAATCTTTATTCCCGTATACTTTACATGGACATTTGGGGATCTACTTAGTTTTTATGGTGCATCAATTCAAGCACAGGAAGTAAATAATGAAAACTCTTTATCGACAATTAACCACCTTTAGTAGAATAGCCAAAATTCTCTCAGTGCTGATTTTATACAGTGCCAATTCAATGAGCTTTGCTGAAAATGTGGATTATCTGAATGACCTGGAGAGCGAAGCTTCAAAAAAGGTAAAAAAAGATAAAATCTCCGCAGTGAGCCTTGCCGTTAAAACTAAAACTCAATCAGCTGAAACTAATATATCAAAAGAATCAGCTTATCTTGATGGCCTTACAGCAGAAGCAGACGATACAAATGTTGACACCTCAAGCGCCATTTCAACCAAAGAATTAAAAGAGAAAAATTCGACGACAAAAGTTGAACACTGGAATATTTATTCACAAAACCTAAACAGACTTCGTTCAGGACTAGAATGGAAAGAATTTGAGGACGTTTTAAAAAACAGCTATTTTGCCAGTTATGTTTTTTATAAGAGATTAAACCCAACATCAAAAAGCCTGGTTTTTAAAGAATATGAAAACAAAGCAAACATTAAACAACTTCGCGCAAAGATTATTTCTCTTTCACGATAAAAACGAGAACATTTAAAAAGGAAACTCAACTGTGAAACACTACACTAAAATTTTAAGCGGACTACTTTTATTATTCATAAGCTTTAATGCTTTCTCATTGGATGTAAAACTTACGCCTAAGAGAGATTATATTGATATTGTACATAAAGGTGCTGAAATACGGGTACAGCGCATACAAGATCAATCACATGTTCTTTCTGGAGGTTTTTCTAAAACATCTCGAAAATGCCCCCCCTTTTGTGCCCAACCTATTAACATCGCACCTGGAGTTAAAACTGTTGGTGAAGTCGAGATTTTTGATTTCATGGAAAAACAAATGAAAAATGGATCCGGTGTTATAGTTGATGCACGCCTCCCATCCTGGCATAAAAAAGGGACTATTCCAGGCTCAATCAATATACCTTTTACTGTACTTGGCAAATCAAAAGATAGCTCTGAACTTATTGCCGCGATGAAAAGTTTGAATGTAAGCCGTCGAAAAGGTCTGGTAAAAGAAGGTTTTGTAGATGGATTATATCGTCTTGTTGGTTCCAAGAGAGAAATAAATCAAACCTGGGACTACAGTAATGCATATGAAATTATTGTCTGGTGTAATGGCCCATGGTGTGGACAATCTCCTCGCGCAATCCGCAATTTATTAGCCAATGGCTATCCAGCTGAAAAAATCTATTACTATCGTGGTGGAATGCAAATGTGGCAAATTATGGGACTTATGACAGTTAAATAAATCAGGTTTTACTGCTGCACTTATTTTAATTTTTAAGTTAAATAAGTGCAGCTTTTTATTTCCTCTATTCCTTTCACTATTTACATTTAGATAAATCAACAGAACCTTTCATTTGACTAAGCGCATTATGTGCTTGTTCAAAGCCATTCTTCTCTGAACGCTGCAACCAATGAACCGCTTCACATGTTCTAACCGGTGTACTACCAAGACCATTCGCATAGAGAGCACCTAAATTAAACTGCGCTGCGGCATCACCATTATTTGCCGCCATACGCCACCATTTTAGTGCTTGCTTCATATCAGGTTTAACAAGACCTTTACCCGTGGCGTAAATAATACCTAAATTAAACTGTGAATCGGTATGCCCTTTTATCGCGGCTCGCTTCCACCAGGCAATTGCTTTCATCATATCTTGTTGAGTTCCACTGCCCTGTGCATAAGCAACGGCTAAGTTGTGCTGAGCAACGCCGATTCCCGCACGAGCGGCTTCTTTATACCAATAAAAAGAGGATGCAGTATTTTTCTTCACACCTAATCCGGTGTCATATTGCGTCGCTAATAAGTATTGAGCCTGTATGTGCCCCTGCTCAGCTAATGTACTTAATAGTTTAGCGGAATATTCGTAATCCTGGTTTTCGAAGACCGCTTGAGCCCGGGAAAAGTTAATATGACGCTGTAGATACGTATAACCCACTTCACGGGTAACAGCATCTTTATAACTTAAACTAATGGCGAAAGCACTTTGATAAGCTAACAGACTGCTTAAGAATAGCAGCATGAGAAAGGTGAATAAAAAGTCACGATATAGAGCCGATATTTTTACTGTTTTAGCTGTACTAACCACTTTTGGCAAAGACATTGAGATTTCCTCCAATATGGAAGAATTCCATTTCTACTATTCCTAAACTCCGATTCAGGCGCGGTAATTCATGTATTCCTATAAAATTTAGCGACCCTTTCGTCGCAGTCTTTAAAGAATTTATTTGCCTTTTAAAATCATAGAGTTAAAATGGATTATTCACCCTGAAAATAACAAATATTATGACGAATTCTGATTCCGAAACACTTATTAACACTTCGCTACCTCTGTGCGTTGATCTTGATGGCACCCTCATCCAAACCGACTCACTTTGGGAGTCGTGTCTTCGTTTGATCAGTCAAAATCCACTTATGCTTATTTTGTTGCCTTTATGGTTATTTTTGGGCAAAGCGGGCTTCAAGGAAAAAGTCAGTGAGCATGTTGAACTGTCACCTGCATCGTTACCGTTTAACACCAACTTATTAAAATACCTGACACATCAGCGCTTACACAATCGACACATTGTTTTAGTTACCGCAGCGAATAAGAAAATTGCAGAAGCCATTTCATCACACCTCAATATATTTGATGAAATTCTGGCCAGTGATAAAAAACATAATTTATCCGGGAAGAATAAAGCCAGTGTATTAGTCGATAAATTCGGTGAAAATGGGTTCGTTTATGCCGGTAATGCCAAAATTGATTTAAAAGTTTGGCAACATGCAGCCGCTGCAATTGTTGTAAATGGTTCAGAAAACCTGGTGAATGAAGCAAAAAAAATAACGACGGTTGAAGAAATATTACCGAGTGAACATAAAGTTTCATTTAAGGTAATATTTAAAGCATTACGCATTCACCAGTGGGTTAAAAATATACTGGTTTTTACCGCGCTCATTCTTTCTCATAGCTGGTCTAACACTGAAGCCTTTGAAGCAATTATACTGGCCTTTTTCTCATTCGGTTTTGCGGCATCATCAATTTACCTGATAAACGATCTCATCGATCTGGAAGCAGATAGAAAACATCATACAAAAAGAAATCGTCCACTAGCCGCAGGAATTTTATCAATTCAAGCAGCAATAATGATGATTCCTGTGCTAGTTATTCTTTCATTTTTGTTAGCCAGTCAAATCAGTACGGATTTTGTTTCTGTACTTATTGTTTATCTTGTTTTAACAACAGCATATTCATTATTCTTAAAACCAATTGCATTGCTGGATGTTATTACCTTAACCAGTTTATATACCATTCGTATCATTGCTGGCGCTATCGCAATTAATGTTCCTCTTTCTCATTGGTTACTCGCATTCTCAATGTTTATATTTCTCTCACTGGCTTTAATCAAAAGATTTTCCGAATTAAAAAATCTGGTTCAACAAGGTGAAACAACTTCTATCTCACGTGGATATCATGTTGATGATTTACCTGCTGTAAGTTTATTTGGTATTAGTAGTGGTTATATTTCTGTGCTGGTTCTTGTTTTTTATACCCATGATTTACAAGCCAGCAACTTATATAATAATCCGAACTGGTTATGGTTTGTAGCTGTGGCTGTTCTATACTGGATTAGTCACATGTGGCTACTCGCGTTTCGTGGCCAAATGAATGAAGATCCTGTTCTCTTTGCGATACATGACAAATGTAGTTATGTCGTCAGTCTTTTTGTTGCTATCAGTTTATATTTAGCGTTGTAATTTAAAATGAAACAATATCAATCATGGGGACGTTACCCAAAAATCGACAAAGATAAACAGGATATTTATCATGTTTATCCTGATTCATTTTCATTCCCTGATACAAATGAGAGCGCTACAGATGCTCCACTCTTTCTCGCTTATGGTCAGGGTCGCAGCTACGGTGATGTCTGTCTAAATGAAGATGGAATCCTGCTTGATACTCAGCATCTCGATCACTTTATAGAATACGATAAAGAAAAAGGCATCTTGCGCTGTGAAGCAGGTGTAACTTTTGAAAATATCCTGCAACTCATTATCCCGCATAACTGGTTTTTACCGGTAACACCAGGAACAAAATACGTTAGTGTGGGCGGCGCAATCGCAAATGATGTGCATGGTAAAAACCATCACAAAGCCGGAACATTTGGTCGTTACATTCTAAAATTTGAATTATTACGTTCAAATGGTGATCGTTTAATTTGTAGCCCAACTGAAAATAGTGAGTTATTTAATGCCACTATTGGCGGACTTGGGCTAACAGGCTTAATTAACTGGGTAGAATTTTCTTTAAAGAAAATACCCGGTAGCAATATCGAACAGGAAACCATACGCTTTAATAATCTAAAAGAATTTTATAGTTTATCGGATGAGTCAGATAAAGACTGGGAATATACCGTTGCCTGGATTGATTGTCTTGCCACTGGTGATGAATTAGGTCGTGGTTTATTTATACGCGGTAACCATTGCGAGTCAAAGAAAAAACATAAATTTAAAACATCAAAACTCTCAGTACCTTTTGATGCGCCTGGTTTCCTTTTAAATAAATATACGGTAAATGCATTTAATCATCTTTATTTTAAACGTCCGATCAAACAATTTTCAGTTGTCGATTTTGATCCGTTTTTCTACCCGTTAGATTCTATTGCACACTGGAATAGACTTTATGGTAAACGCGGCTTTATGCAATACCAATGTCTTATTCCAACAGAACATCGTGAAACAGCAATGAATGAAATGATTGCGCTCATTGCAGATAGTGGCCAAGCCTCTTTTCTTAGCGTCTTGAAAGAATTTGGCGATATTAAGTCACCGGGTTTACTTTCTTTTCCGCGTAAAGGAACTACTTTAGCATTAGATTTTCCAAACCGTGGCCAAAAGACATTAGATCTACTAAACACGTTAGATACCATCACGTTAAAATATAATGGCTCAGTTTACCCTGCCAAAGATGCACGAATGAGTCCGGATGCTTTTGCGCAATATTATCCAAATTGGAAAGAGTTTGAATCTTTTATTGATCCAAGTTTCTCATCCAACTTTAAGCGCAGAGTAAGGCCGAGTAAAAAATAATCCAGAATGATTAAATCAGGATAGTATTATGTCAAACATATTAATTTTAGGTGCAACGTCCACCATCGCAAAACATACAACGCGTCTTTTTGCCGCGGACGAGCATAACTTGTTTTTAGTTGCCCGTAATAAAGACAAACTGACAAGTATGAAACAAGACATGTTAGTGCGTGGTGCAACATCAGTAAATATTGAGTCTCTCGATCTCTCCGATGATAAGAACCATATTGAACTTATAAAACGTGTGACTGAAACAATGGGAACCATTGATACCGTTCTTGTTGCCTATGGCACATTAGGTGATCAAAAAAATGGTGAAAAAAATTATGCAAATACACTTAAAGAATTACAAATAAATTGTCTCAGTGTTATTTCGCTTTTAACACTATTGGCAAATCAATTTGAACAACAGGGCTCAGGTACCATTGCTGTCATTTCATCGCCTTCTGGAGACCGCGGCCGTCAGAGTAATTATATCTATGGAACAGCCAAAGGTGCCTTAACGATATTTTTACAAGGATTGCGTAATCGATTATCTAAATCAAAAGTTCATGTCTTAACCATAAAACCTGGATTCGTTGATACACCAATGACGAAAGACTTTAAAAAAGGTCTCTTATGGGTCTCACCGGAAATTATTAGTAAAGGCATTTACAATGCCATTAAGAAAAAACGCGAGGTCGCTTACCTACCCTTCTTCTGGCGCTATATCATGCTAATTATTAAATCTATTCCAGAAAAAATATTTAAGTATCTATCACTATGAATGCATTTGTTAACATAACAAAAGATAGCAAAATCGTTATCCCGGGTGCTGCTGGCCTGGTAGGACAAAACTTAATCGTCTTTTTAATGAAGGCCGGTTATACCAACCTGGTGGCGATTGATAAGCATAAAAACAATACTAAAATGCTTGCTGATCTTCATCCTGATATCACAGTCATTGAAGCTGATCTTGCTGAAGAGGGTGAGTGGCAATCAAGCCTGCAAGATGCAGATATGATCATCATGTTACAGGCACAGATCGGTGGTTTAACCATTGAACCTTTCATTCGTAATAACGTGACTTCAACTGAAAAAATACTACATTCAGCAAAACAATATAACGTACCTTATATTGTTCATATTAGTTCTTCTGTTTTAGAATCAGAAGCCGATGATTTTTATACGCAAACAAAAGAAGATCAGGAAAACCGGGTTATTAACAGCGGCATTGCACATTGTATTTTACGCCCAACACTCATGTTTGGTTGGTTCGACAGAAAACACTTAGGCTGGCTATCGCGTTTTATGGCAAAAATACCAGTTTTCCCAATTCCTTCACACGGTCGTTTTATGCGCCAGCCGCTCTACGTTGGTGATTTCTGTAATATTATTATCAGCGCTATGTTTAAGCAGCCACACAATGAAGTCTTTAATATTACCGGTCGTGAGAAAATTGATTATGTTGATATTATCAAGGCCATCAAGAACACTTTAGGTTTAAGTACCTGGATCATGCATATCCCCTACTGGTTCTTTTGGACTTTATTAAAAATTTATGCAATTTTTGATCGTGATCCTCCATTTACAACTTCACAGCTTAAGGCACTCATCATTCATGAAGAGTTTGAATTGATACCCTGGTGGGAAATATTTGAGGTTGAATCAACACCACTGGATGTTGCCTTAAAAGAAACCTACCTTGATGAGACATACAGTAAATATATTTTACATTTTTAGGACTAGCAAATGACTAAAGTCGCTATTATCGGTGCAGGCCCAATGGGACTCGCCGCTGCCTACGAACTTGCTAAACAAGGAAAGCAGGTTGATATCTATGAATTTGATGATCGTATTGGCGGTATGTCAGCGCACTTTGACTTTAATGGAATGAACATCGAACGTTACTACCATTTTGTCTGCGGCCAGGATCAACCTTTATTCGATTTAATGGATGAACTCAATATGCGAGATAAGTTGCATTGGGTTGATACTAAAATGGGCTATTACTATAACGGTCAACTTCATAAGTGGGGTGATCCTTTTTCCTTACTTAAATTTCCTCATCTCGATTTAATATCAAAATTGCGTTATGGCGCACATATGTTTTTTTCATCTAAACGAAAAAAAGATCAGTGGAAAGATCTTGATTCTGTTGATGCGGTTAACTGGTTAAAAAAAGGCGGTGGAGAAAAATCCTATAAGATTTTATGGGAACGTCTCTTTAAACTAAAATTCCACCACTATACCGGCAACCTGTCAGCAGCATGGATCTGGGCGCGTATTCGTCGCATGGGTACCTCTCGTCGTAGTATATTTCAGGAATCTCTAGGATATATAGAAGATGGTTCAGAAACATTGCTAAACCGCTTACAACAAGAAATTGAAAATAAAGGTGGCCAGGTATTACTGAACACACCTGTCAGTGAAGTTATAAGTGATAGCAATAATAAAGTTACAGGCATTAAGGTAGAAGATAAAGAATTATACTACGATCAGGTAATCAGTACTATTCCTTTACAGTATCTGCCAAAATTAATCCCACAATTACCTGATGAGCATTTAATTCAATACAAACAAGTTCAGAATATCGGTGTTGTCTGTTTACTTTTTAAACTTAAAAAAGCAGTAACACCCAATTTTTGGTTAAATATAAGCGATGATAACTTCGAAATACCAGGTGTGATCGAAATGAGTAACCTCCGCCCTTTATCTGAGCATATAATTTATGTCCCTTATTACATGCCGCAATCATTAGATAAGTTTAAATGGACAGATGAACAATTTATCGATGAAGCTAAAGCCTATTTAAGCAAACTTAATCCTGAATTGATTGATTCAGATTTTATTGATATCAATGTTGCACGTTATGCTTTTGCTCAACCCATTTGCCAACCCGATTTTGCACATCACCTACCACCAATGCGATCAGAAATAGAAGGATTATTCATTGCAGATACATCTTATTACTATCCGGAAGACCGTTCTATTTCAGAAAGTATTCATCTAGGTAAACAACTGGCAGAAATGTCTGCGCTATGAGTAAATCCAATTCCAAATCCAGTCATAGCGAATTTTTCCAATTTCTTATGGTCGGAGGCTTTTCTGCCGGGGTTAATTTTGTCAGTCGTATTGGTTTTAGTGAATTAGTTTCTTACCGATATGCAATTATATTTGCATACCTGGTGGGCATGATTACAGCGTTTTTATTATCAAAACATTATGTCTTCGAGAAAAGTGGGCGTCCATTTAAAGATGAGCTTAGAGATTTTACAATTGTAAATATATTTGCGGTGATCCAGGTTTGGTTAATTAGTGTAGGTTTAGCAGAGTACTTCTTTCCATATATTTCATTCACTTTCCACCCTGAAGAAGTTGCCCATTTAATTGGCCTGGGTATTCCTGTTCTTAGCAGCTACTTTGGGCATAAATATTTTTCATTTCGAAAGGTTTGATTGTTTTCTATTTCGACTTCATCTAGTCGACGCAACACTGTATCTTTATAATAAAAATAAGGTGTGTTGTGAAACGTAACGTAGTATAAAATGATCAATATTTAATACATAATAAACTTTGTCCTTTAAATGATGCTGGTTTTCAATTTTTTTATTTCTCTTCAGAGTCATCAATTTTAAAACTCGGTATATCTGCCTTTCCAATGAAGTTAAGAGTAATTCCAACAGCTATGAAGAAAAAAGTCGATGCCATAAGGCTCGCCGATATGGGATTATCGCTACCCACACTCTCCAATCGAAGATAAAGAAAAACGCCCGTAATAATCGCAAGTACATAACTTACCACGGCTGAAACGAGTGAAATCTTCTGTAGCATACCTTTTCTTTTAGTCATATCAATTAATCTTCCTGTATTAGTGACGAATTAGTATTCTTTGTTCTTACCGATTTTCCCATGATTTGTCCCGAACTCTAACAGTTAATTAGATGATGAGTAACATTTTTTTCGAGTTAACAATAATGTTTTTTATAAATAAAATTAATATGTCATCATACTTTGTATGTTTATCTTTAATTATAAAAGACTGCTTTAGGTGATTAAAATTCTTTAACTAAAAACCCGAGCAACAATAATGCTTGCTAGCAGGTGTATCTTATTCAAACCCATACTTGTTCTTAAACTCACATTGTCCAACCGGAAGCCAATCTGGTATTGAATAAAAACTCTGATCTATCGGCTTTAACACTTCTTCACGGTACAAATCATAATTAAAGTTATTACCGATTAATAATTCAAACGTTGCCTCTCTCACTTTAAAACTTTTACGTTCGCTACTTGAAAAATATTTACTTAATTTATCGAGGTTAGAGGTGGTACGTTTAAATATCAGGATATTCTTTCCATCCAGTTTTTTGTAATCGGTTAAACGTTCATCTTCACGTGCATGAAAAGAGGCTTTATCAAAGACTATAAAATGCTTCCTTGAATAATATGATGCAACGGAAGACATGCCATAACTAATTGTTGCGAAGGTATAGTCTTGTTCATAAGGCTTGAGTTTTGCTAAAACTTCTTCTGGATACTTACCGAAGATTAAGTTCTCTACTGCTTCTTTTTTATTTGCAAACGTTTCTACAGGAAGCAATAAAATGCTACTTATAGCTAAAACATGAATAAGACTAAATACCCACATAAAATGGAATGTCCATCGCCATTGTTTGAGACTCAACACACCCGCTAAAGCAATAAATGCAAATGGATAAAAACTAAATACCCAGTGTAAACCTACTTCTTTACGGAACAGTAGCAGCAACAGTAAAAATAATACTAAAGGGAAAAAAGCAAGCCATAAATAGAGTCGGCCAACATTCTCAGACCAAAGCTGTTTAATTGTTGATGTCTTTCTAATAACAAAATAAATTAAAACAGGTGAGAACAAGTAAATCAGCATACCCATATATTTCATTAAACTTATTAAAGGTTCATCAGAACCGGCAGTGCGATTAAAAAGATTAAATAAAATATTATTCCAGCAATGGTTATAATTCCATAACAGGTTCAGGCCGACAAAAGGTGCGACCATCAATAAAATAAAAACTAGTCCAATTAAATTCTTTTTCTCTCTGTGGAACAATACGATATATAAGCCAAAAGAAAAGCCTAATAAAACAGCAAAATATTTTGAGAAGAAAGCTAACCCTAAAAATAAGCCTGCTAATAGAAAGTCACGCTTAGACTCAGATACATATAAAGCAAGATAAAAAAACCAGGCGGAAAGAAAACTAAAAAATATTAGAGGAGTATCTGTGGTGATTAGTACATTGATCAAGTTAACCGGAGCAACTAAATAGGCTAATGCACTCCAGGCAGCAAATTGAGGCAAACGTGGCAATAAAATTCGATAAATGCCATACGATATAACGATAGGCAACAAGACAGAGGGCAGCCTTAGCCACCATGCAGTATCAGAAATGGTTAATAATGCCGCCAGCAACCAACCAACAAAAGGCGTGTGATCATAATAACCGTAATCAAGATTCTTACCCCAGACAATAAAGTATGCCTCATCACCTGTCATAGGTAACCAGGCAGCCAATCCTAAACG
>JAUVEN010000161.1 GCA_030594815.1 Gammaproteobacteria bacterium | reverse complement strand
AACTCCAGACTGGTCATTAAGTCCTGACCTTTCGTCACAATATCTTCATCATCTTCACAGCGGCCAACCACACCTTCAAACTCATGCATGTTAGGCGTAATTAATGTTGCACCACGATACTTATTAAAATCAGAACCCTTAGGATCGACTAAAACAATTTTACCCGCCTTTCGTGCGAGCTGAATAAATTCCTGCACCTGTCGTAATGTGCCTTTTCCATAATCGGATAATACAACCGCACCGGCATTAGATAATTGCGATTTAAAGCTTTTTAGTAAGTTATCTGCTTTTTGAGTTTCAAAACCATCTTCAAAATCAAGACGGATAAGTTGTTGGTGTCGACTCAATACACGTAACTTGGTAATCGTTGCGGCACCAGCTAACTTATCAAAGAGACAATCAATCCCAACCGGTTTTAATAACTTCTCTAATGCATGGCATTGTTCATCATCGCCGGTAAATCCCATTAACGAGGCTTTTGCACCCAGAGCAGAAATATTTAAAGCAACATTACCTGCACCACCGGCACGCTCTTCTGACTCACCAACCAAAACAACAGGCACAGGCGCTTCTGGTGATATCCGTGAAGTATCACCATGCCAATAACGATCTAACATTAGGTCACCGACAACTAAAACATGGGCGGCAGCAAGGGAAGGTAGTTCTATTTTCATATTTTAGTTATTCATCATTATATTGAGGCTTATGGTAAAAAATTGTCATCACCTTGAAACCAGATATCTCTTTCCGCTACAAAAGGTTTATCTTTCACCGCTTTATAAATTGCTGTCTTGCCTAATAACATACGCGGCTTAAGAATTAAGCTCATTAACTCCCTGTTTCTATTTTTCTGCTCTTTACCTTTTTCTCGTAGCAAATAATGTACAGATGAAAATAACCAAATAAAGGGAATAACAGGAATCAGTAACAAAGACTCAAAGGCAGCATTATTACTTGTTACTTTTTTAACTGAAAAACCATTTTTTCGTAACGTGTAAATCAGTTGTAATGGGTTAATCGGATTAACATGCCCCATATTCAACCAATATTCATTATACGGTCTTCTAAAATAATCCGTACAGCCTGTTAGCAAATATCTTAAGCGGGAACGCAAACTCAGAATATTTGGTGAGGTTAATAACACCACGCCATTTTCCGCTAAGTTTTTAGATATTTCACGAATAAAATGAAAAGGATTTTCAATATGCTCAATCAATTCAATCGAAATAATAATGTCATATTTTTTGTCTAAAACAAACTCTGCCTGAGCATCAAGAAAGTTACATTTAAATCCCAGATTCTGATCATTAATCTGATGCGGTTCAATATCACCCGCTTCAATATTATAGTTAATGTTTTTATTATCTAATTCAGATTTCAAGTGCTGAATAAAAGCTCCAGCACCTGAACCTATTTCTAAAATATTTATCAGTTCTTTAGCTTGAAAATTTTCGGCAATACTACTCAGTATTTCTGATAGTGCAATTTCATTTACATTACGCGGCGATATCGAACCCTTCATTTAAACTCCAATAGAAATATCATTTATAAAACTCAGATTTTATTAGTCTTTTAACACGTAAACCGCACCACAATATGGACAGGTTGCTTCACCAGCATCTTCAATCGGTAAATAAACCCGCGGGTGTGAATTCCACAAAGACATATTCGGCATGGGGCAATGCAAAGGCAAATCTTTATTTGTTATCTCATAACGCTTTACTGCATTTGACTGCAAAGGTTTTGTACTTGCATTCACTTTTTTACCCATCGCCTCATACCCCTTTTATATTAATACGCCTTATTTTTTTATTTGGCTTTTTTTATTTGCGTTTAATTTATTTAACCGGCTTTAACCAGTCTAAATGCTCTGGCACACGACCATGCACCAAATCAAAATATTTTGATTGTAATTTTTCTGTTATTGGGCCACGCACACCTGAACCGATCATACGACCATCAAGTTCACGGATCGGAGTTACTTCTGCAGCCGTTCCGGTAAAGAAAGCTTCATCGGCGACATAAACTTCATCACGCGTAATGCGTTTTTCACGAACTTCATAACCAAACTCTTCAGCAAGGGTTACGATTGTTTCACGTGTAATACCCTCAAGTGCAGAGGTTAAATCGGGTGTAAAGATAACGCCATTGCGAACAATGAAAACATTTTCACCACTGCCTTCTGCAACAAAACCATCAACATCTAATAATAAGGCTTCGTCATAACCATCGCGTAAGGCTTCTTGTAGCGCCAGTGTTGAGTTCATGTAGTTACCATTCGCTTTTGCTTTGCACATGGTGATATTTACATGATGACGCGTATATGAAGAGGTGCGAATCCGAATCCCTTTTTCAAGCGCTTCTGCGCCAAGGTATGCCCCCCATTCCCAGCCGGCAACCATGACGTGTACTTTGAGATTATCAGCACGTAAGCCAATACCTTCAGGACCATAAAAACACATTGGACGCAGATACGCTGAATCGAGTTTATTCTCGCGTACAATTTGCTTGTGATCTTCGTTTAACGTTTCTTTGTCATACGGAATATTCATTCCTAATATATGAGCCGAACGAAAGAGGCGATCAGTATGATCTTCAAGGCGAAAAATCGCTGTGCCTTGTTCAGCATGATAG
>JAUVEN010000028.1 GCA_030594815.1 Gammaproteobacteria bacterium | reverse complement strand
ATTTGTTTAGTGCGCTAAAATTAGATATGGTAAAATGAAATACACTTAAAATAGCTGCGGGAGAAGACTTTGTCATTTTCATTAAAAATAATTCATCAGGGCAAGTTTGCGCTTATCGTAGGCGTGTTATTGTCTTTATCTATATCGGGCTGCACATCAAAATTTTTTAAAACAAAATCAGCGAATTTATCTCCCTTTGCACGGCAAACGATTTCGATGGTAGGGAAATTGCATTATGACCTAACAGGTTCTGAACACTTGTATTTGAGCGATGTTAAATCTTATATTGATGAACCCGAACCATTTAAAAATTATTTTTCTCTTGAGGAACAAGTGTCACGTAGCCTCAAGGGGATTATCGCTTACTCTCTTCAAGTGGTGTCTATTTCTGAACAAAATATCTCTGTTGCCAAAAAGAATCAGGCATTGGGAAATGTGTTACTAAAGTTACGTGACTATATATTCCAAAAAAATGGAATTAAATTATTCCCAGAAAAAAAACAGATATTATCTAATAGTCTGGAGAAAATAAATGTTAGTGAAACCTATATACAAGCACTTGAGCATGCGCAGATCTTGATAAACGTTTATAACGCTTATATTGGAAAAATACTAGATGAGTTAAAAAAGGAACAAGCTCTGGTAGCATCAAAAATCAGACGTGCAATCACAAAGAAATATGCTGTGTCTATTGATTTCGAAAAAGAGTTGCGCAAGATTCAGCAACGTCATTATAAAGCCTTATTACTTGTTTCTCGCTATTCAGATACAAGGGATAGGAAGATTATCCCACAAATTCGTAAGCTTGGAATTAATCCTATTAATAAAATATTAAAAAATCGTAATGCTGTTGGTAAAGACGATTTGTTTAGAATTTACGAAGTCAGTACTCAACGATTATCTGCGCTGTATAAAAGTCAAGAACATGTATTGCCTGAAATTAATTTATTCCACAAATCAAATCACGAACTTAATCAACTTTTGAAGCGTAAACTTAATGCTGTAAAACAAGTGAGGTTAATCGTTATCGCCTGGAGTCGGGCTCATGGCCGGATGGCTGTGGGTATAGAAAATCCTGCAGAGTGGTATGATGTATCTGAGACTGGCAATCTACTTTTTGGTGCAGCACAGAAATCAATCGGACTTTAAAGTTATAAGTCTATAGATTTAACATAAGGTATTATGGTAAAAATTAAAGCACAGAAATATAAGTAACTTATTTTGTGTGCTTTGAGTATAAATATACTAAATTGCTCTAGAATTTTAAATGTTTAATATAAAGGAAGTTTTGATGAATCATATTTTTAAGTTTATTGGCGTACTTATAGTCACTTTTATTTCACACTCTGCTATCGCTGAATCTAATTCAGGTGGATTCCTTGTTGCAGAAAAATGGGATGAAGTTGAAATAGATGCAAAGGTACAAGAGATTGATTTAAAGTCTCGTAAAGTAACATTGATGGGACTAGAGGGTAACCTCACGACGCTTACTGTAGGTGATGGTGTGGAACGTCTGAATGAAGTTAAGGTCGGTGATATTGTCGCGGTTGAGTTTACAACTTATATGGCAGCAGAGATTCGTAAACCTACAGCAGCTGAAGAAAAAGAACCTCTTACGATTATAGTTGATGCAGGTAAGGCACCAAAAGGTATGCCAGTAGGTGCTGTAGTAGGTGCGACCGTAAAAGCTGTTGTTAGCATCGAGATCATCAATAGACCCTTCAATTCTGTAACCATTAAAGGCCCGCGTGGAAATTATGTCACCATTCCTGTAGAAAATACTGAACTGTTAAGCGAAGTTAAAGTCGGGCAGAAAATTATTATGATTTATGCTGAAGCTATTGCTGTGTCATTAATTAAAGTTAAATAGATATTCTTTAAGAGAATCTTTGCTGTATAAAACATATGATTTTTAGAGGTGAGACATCAAAAATAACAGACTGAATATAATGAGTTTAATTATTTTAGGTACATTGTTTATTATAAATAATGTCGCTGCTGATGTATTAGAACTTAAAAATGGTAGTGTACTTAATGGTAATTATAAAGGCGGAACTCTAGGAACATTACGTTTTCAGGTTGGTGCTGAAATTAAAGTTATATCAATTAAAGAGATTGTAGCATTAACATTTACAGGTAATAGTGTCACAAGTTCTACCGTAGCACCTATGAATAAGGCTCCTGCGGTTAAAACAAAGATAATAAGTACATCCAAGTCTGTTCCCGTTGGTACGATAATATTTGTTCGTACTACGCATGAAATTGGTACCCATAATATGTCTGAAGGAAATAAGTTTACCGTAAAACTTGAAGCTAAGTTGATGTCCGGGAATGTTCAGGTTGCACCAGCTGGAGCTACGGTTTATGGACGTGTCATCAAATCTGAGAAGGGAGGGATTGGTTCACGTAAAGCTATTCTCGAATTAACGTTGACTGAAATTATGGTAGATGGTCAGTTACATAAAATTAAGACCAATACGTTAGTTGGTGAAGGTAAATCAGGTGGGTTAGCGCGTAAAATAATAAAAGGAGCAGCAGTTAGCTTTAGTTGATGGCAGCGCTGGTGCGGATACTGGAGCGCGCATCGGTGCAGGTGCAGGGGTATTATCTGGTGGAAGGCATGCGGGAATAAAAAATGGAAGTGTCATTGAATTCACTTTAATAAGTGAACTCAGTATCAAGTAATATAGGTGTGATTGAATATTTTTACTTAAGTTTAAATAATAATTTTTATGATGAAAAAGTCGCGTACAATTTTAATTTTCGTAGCTGTCTATTTTCTAACTTTTGGTATTGTTGGTGCATTACATAAACCGGATTACATTTATTTTATTCACATGATTTTTAATTCATTTTTTGCGTTTTTCTGGTGTAAAACTCATGCTATTGAAAACAATAAAAAAGTTGATTTTCGATATCTTTTGTTAGCATTTCTCTTTCCTGTTATAGGTTTATCTATTTACTTATTTAAGTTTTTCGGATTAAAAGTTGGCGCATTAAAAACACTTAAAGTTATATTATATTATTTGTTTTGTTTGCTATTGTATTTATTTCCGTTCTATTATTTACGATAAATATTGCTCCATGTAATCATCTTAATAGGCACTGTGAGGTTATAAAAAGTTTGGTAGCTATGAATTTACTACGCCAGAAAAAATTCTTTAATGTGGTTGGTTAAATAAATAGCAATAAAAAATGCGAGCTGGCTTTGGAGTTACTGGGTTTTCGGATGACAATTAATAAATTATGTGCCTGCATCGTAGGCTTTGCATGATAGCCAAATTGAATGTTGTTGTAGCAGCTTTATTGTTGCTAGGTGCTTGTGGTGTTGTGGATATCATGGAACAGACAGATCTGGCTGGAAGTGCTGGTTTAATCAGTAGGCAGATTATTGTCAAAAGTAAGCAAAAAGGATCGGTAGTCGTAGTACGGTTTAAAAATAACAACGGTATTTTAGTACGATTAAATCAAACAGTTGTCACGAATAACGGCAACTATCGATTTAATGTTTTGCCAGGTGAATATGCAATTTTTGCATTTATAGATGTCAATAATGATGGTAAATTTCAGCGTGGTAAAGAACATGGTAACTATTTTCAAAACCCGCTTTTTTACAAGGTTAAGGAAAATCAAACGGTAACAATAAAACCTTTGGTTATAAAAAGTGATCCTCCACTACCTCCTGTAGGGACAGAAATCGCATACCAATCAGTAAAGATTTCAAAAAATATTGGCAAAGTCATAAACTTATCTGGTTCGGAATTTATACGAGAGAATTATTCCATGGGGATGTGGCGACCTATCGATTTTCTTGAGAAAGTGGGTGGCGGTCTCATGATGTTGCAGGATTACGATAAAGTAAAAACGCCTGTTATTTTTGTACATGGTATTAATGGTGGCCCAACTGATCTTAAGGTTGCAATAAATAATCTGGATAAAAAATATTTTCAACCTTGGGTGCTCTATTATCCCAGCGGTTTCCTTTTAAGCGCTATAAGTGATTATTTTCTACAGGCAGTTCGGCAACTTCAAAAACGTCATGGATTCAGAAAGTTTATCGTTATTGCCCATAGTATGGGCGGTCTTGTAACTCGATCGTTTGTAAAAAAATACACAAAGCGTTTTCCTGCCAATGCTGTAGATATTCAGCTTGTAATGACTATTAATAGTCCACTTGGTGGTATGGCGAGTGCGAAGACTGGGGTAACATACTCTCCTATAGTCGTCCCATCTTGGAGAGATATCTCTCCAGAAAGTGATTTCATTGAAGATTTAAATAATTGGAATTGGCCGAGTAATATACCTTACCATTTGGTTTTTTCATGTTTTCATGTTTTCATGTTTTCATGTTTTGATGGTGATGATACCGATGGTGTTGTTCCACTAGATAGTCAGATACCTTCGAAACATCAGTCTGAAGCAACAAGAATATATGGCTTCAATAATAACCATGTTGGGACATTGGACGATGAGGGATTTATTAAGCTGTTTAATTCAGTGTTAGCAAAACAAACTAATTAATCTCGAATATCCTGAGCATTGTTAAAGGAATGTATTATGAATTATCAAACAAATAAATTATTAAAATATTTTATAAGTATTCTACTTCTTTGTTGCTTTTCAGTTTTAGTTTCTGTTTCGGCGGCTGGTCTGGATTCGTCCAGTAATCGTACAGGTCATTGGGAGGCGTCTTTTCAAACCAATTTTCTGGATTCTATTAATGTTGGTTTTACAGGTGGGGCTGAGGCAAATATTAACGATGATATGAGTTTAGGCTTTGGGATTGGATATAACTATTCAGAACACTGGGCATTTAATTTTGATTTTGGTTGGAATAATGTTGGCTATTCAGGTACTCGAATAAATACTAATGGCAACCCTCAAACCGTTTCGGGCACACTATTTACAAGTAGTACCAATTTTGGCGGAATATATCATTTTTCTGCAAAACGCTTCACCCCTTTTGTTGGTGCATCAATGGGTTGGACTTTTGTTGATACAAATATTCCTAATGGTGTACCACAAACAGTTTGCTGGTATGACCCATGGTGGGGATATATTTGTAATAATTCAGTACCAACAAAAACAACAACAGCATTCTCTTATGGGGCAATTGCTGGATTACGATTCGAACTTGATAAGAATTTATTTTTAAGAGGCGGTGTCGGTAAGAAATGGATTGATTTTAACAATGCTACTGGCACTCCGGATTTCACTTCTTATCGTTTTGATATTGGATTTATGTTTTAATTTTCTTCAGGGTGAGGCTAAAATTTTAGTCTAGGACAATTAAATGAAAACTTCGGCAAATAAAAAAATAGTTTACAGATTAATCACTGATGTGGATACGTTTGCTGGTGAAGCAATATTGATTATGGTGGCGTAATTATTCACACCAAAATACATTTTTAATTTAATGGTATTGTAAAAAAACATTTATTGATTTTTGTGATATGCAGTGAGATTGATGCTGATTAAAGCAACAGAATATCTGTTAAGTAATTTATAAATATGGAAAATAAAATGACAGTAAAATTAAATATTATTGCTATCTTGATAATGTTTTTATCTGGATGTGGTTCTTCAACAAACAATATTCAAAAAACGGATGGTGATATAAATAAATCTACAACGGTAGACAGGTCTGCATCAGTAAAAAGATTTCCGCGTGAATTACGTTTGCATGATTCAATGTTAATTGTTTATCAACCACAACTGGAAGAGTGGGTTAGTCATAAGACACTTATTGGTTGGTCAGCCGTTTTAATTAAGCCTGACGATGGTAAAAATAGTGTTGCAGGTGCCATTAAATTCAGTGCAACCACAGATGTCGATCAAGAGGCACGAACTGTCATTGCTTATAATAAAAAACTACTCGAAATTAATTTTCCTACGTTGAAACAGCAGCAAATTGATAAATTAAAAACTAATATTCGCAATTCCATATCCAAGGTCCCCGAGATGATACCGCTCGATATGTTGCTGGCAGCTATGGGAGACAAAGATATTCGCTTTAAACCTGTTGTTGTATCTGTTAAGCCGCCAAAAATATTTTACAGTGATCATGATGCTCTTTTATTACTATTTAATGGTAAACCTTCGTTCGCGCAAATTAAAAATACCTCACTCAAGTTTGCAATTAATACTAATTGGGATTTGTTTCAGGATGCAAATAGTAAAAATTATTATTTGCGTAACGATAAGCAGTGGCTGGTTACATCAAATATTAAAGGGACGTGGTTGGTGACAACAACGTTACCGAAAGATCTTGCAAGATTACCTAATGAAGAAAATTGGAAAGATGTGTTGCAGGCGATTCCGGCGCAACCTGTCGGCAACGAAATGACTCGCGTCGTAAAAGTAAGCTATAAACCGGCAGAACTTATTGTTACTAACGGAAAACCACAACGAGAATTAATAAAGGGGACAAAACTCTCGTATATTAATAATAGTGACAGCGATCTTTTTTATCATAAAATCAGTAAGCACTATTACTTTCTAGTATCGGGACGCTGGTTTAAAACAAGAAAATTAAACGGCCCATGGTTATATGCAAAAGATTTACCGAATGATTTTAAAAATATCCCGTCGGACCATGTGAAAGCGAGTGTTCGCGCTTCAGTGCCCGGTACGGAGGAAGCGAAACTGGCAGTTCTACAGGCGCAGATCCCACATAAAGCGACGGTTAAGAGAACCAATAAAGGTGTTACTGTCACCTACACTGGAAAGCCTGTGTTTAAGCCCATCAAGGGCACGTCACTCAATTATGCTGTGAATACGCGTTTCGATGTGATCCAGGCAGGAAATTCATATTATTTATGTTATCAGGGTGTGTGGTTTTTAGCTGCTAGCCCCAAAGGACCGTGGAATGTCGCTGATGCCATTCCTCAAGAAATTTATAATATTCCACCGGACTCCCCAAAATACAATGTGGTTTATGTGCGTGTTTATGATTCGAATGAATCGACTGTCACAGTGGGTTATACAGCCGGTTATCACAATATGTATTACAGTTATGGCGTGGTTATGTATGGTACCGGTTATTACTATAATCCGTACTGGTACAGTTATCCGTCTTATCCATATTATCCGGTGTATTACCCTTATTATCCGAGTTATGGCGTTGCGGCTTATTACAATCCCTACACGGGAACATATGGGCGTGGTGCTTATACTTACGGCCCGTATGGTGGCTATGGGCGCGGTGCATCATACAATCCTGAAACGGGCCGTTATTCAAGAGGTGTAGCGGCGTGGGGTTCAAGTGAAGGTATCTATGCACGTCAGGCCTATAACCCTTCGACGGGTGTTTCTTCTAAAACGGTACAATCGATAAATAGTTATGCACAGTGGGGTGACTCAGTAATACGACATGGTGATGACTGGATTAAAACCAGTCATTACACCGATGAAAAAGGCGCACGTCGACAATTTGAATCATCCCTGGGTGCTAAAGGTGCACAATTTAAAGGTGATGAACATAGTTTTGGTGTTGCTAAAAATAAAGATGGTGAACTATTTGTCGGTAAAGATCGTAATGTTTACAAACGCACCGATGAGGGTTGGAAGAAACAGGATGGTAATGGTTGGGCCCCTGTTGATACTGAGGCAGCAAAAAACAAACTCAATGAGCGCGGGATAACTCGCGATACTGCCGCCGACAATTTATCGAATCGTCTCAATGAACGTAGTAGTCAATCAACTCGTCAGGACTGGTCCAGTAGTTCAAATTTCAATCAACTTAATCGTGACTCCCGATCAAGAAATTATGGGAATCAACGTTACAATGATTTTAACTCACGACAACAAAGCGGCAGTTTGTATAACCGAGGTAGCTCATTAAACGGCCGCAGCTTTAATATTCCTTCTGGTGGTGGCCGATTCCGTCGCTAATCCTACGGAGTATAAAAATGAATAATATGAAATCGTTATATGTCAACCGATTGAGCTGGAAGATATTATCCTCATTGTTAATTCTACAGTTAGTTTTCTTTCATTCTGTAAGTTTTTCAAATGAAGCTGATGAAAAAGAGTCACCATGGCTTATTGTTCCTACCATTAGTAGTGATCCAAAGTTAGGAACTTCTATTGGGGTATTAGGTGGCTATTTATATCAATTTGATGAGGCATCAACGCCATCCATGTTTGGAGTCAAAACAAGTTACAGCACAATGGACTCAACCATCAGCGCTTTTTTTAGTCAGATGTTTTTTGATGAAAATCGACAGAAACTCATATTGGGACACGCTCAAGGCATAATTCAAAATGATTATAATGACTTTTTGGGTTCTGGAATTTCCGCACAAACAACGGATGAGTTAAAAGCAAGTTTTTTTCGTTAGTCCCATAAAGTGTCCGGTAGTTGGTATCTGGGTGCCCAATATATTTCTACCAATTATACAATTGGCGCAGAAGATTTTTTAAAGCTTGGCTTAGAGTTAATTGGTTTAACGGGTTTTCATTCTAAAGGAATAGGGCTGGTTGCTGAATATGATACACGTGACAATGTACGAAATGCCAAGAAAGGAAATTATTTTGAGTTCCATAATATAGCTTATCGTGAAAGCTTGGGTGGAGATGTTAGTTTTGATGTTTATAGTCTTAGCTACAGTCAGAATATAAGCCACGGTAGTGGACATGTTTTTGCCTGGCAAACCAAAGGACGTTGGACGGATGATGCCCCTATAGGCGGATATTCTTCAATTGAGTTACGAGGTTATGTGCGCGGTAATTATTTAGCTCCACACTATACTCATGTTCAGGCAGAAGAACGTTTAGCACTTAATTCAAAATGGGGGTTGTCTTTTTTTGCTGGCGCGGGTTGTTTATATGAAAGTTTTTCCGATTGTGATGAATCAAGTAATATGTATCTCGCAGCAGGCGTTGGTGTTATTTATACCTTAAAAGAAAAGGCTGGGCTGGTAATGCGAGCGGAAATAGCTAAAGGTGAAGCAGATGAATATGTGGGCTACCTGAAAGTTGGTAACCCGTTTTAAGAGGTTGGTAATGATAAAAAATATCATTCACCTATTTTTAATTTGATTTGAAAATATACTCGTCCATTATCTACATTGCGCACACCTAAAACCACATCGCCTTTTTTATACAATGTAGATGCATAGCTGCGTACACCATCTGTAGTAATAACCGTATTACCTTTTATAGTAAAAGCATTAATGCCTGTTAGCAGAGCGGCTCTTCCATGGTAGTCTGCATCAGTAAGGGTTTCTGGTTTATTCTCTTTTATTTTTTTTAGCTCGCTTTTTCCATTAGATAAGAACTTCGCTTCATATTCTGAACCTGCTAGTAGATCTATAATAATTAAAGTAGGCCCAATAAAATTTTCACGAATGGTGGTTCTTGTCATTTTTTTATAGCCATAAGATGCCAGTTTACTTGCCGTTAAATTGGTTTTTTTTTCTGTAGCTAATGCCGGTACAGCTATACTAATAATCATTAAACTAAAAAGAATGTTTTTCATCTTATTTTACCTGAGATCATCTTTAATCCTGAATTTATAAAATTGACTGTGTTTTTATATTTCGTTTTTTTTGGAGTTTATATTAAAAATTAGCTGAGCTTGTTTTAAAAAGGTGTAGCTTCTACTTTGAAAATTCTTTGAATAATTCAGAGATGGCATATTTAATTCGTTTTTTAGCAACTTCTGTTTCTAGTTGTTTATATTGCGCGTTGGTCCACGCTTCCCATAGAACTTCATGGCTTTTTTTATTGGATATTATGATGGTTAATGCTCCTTTAGGCTTGTTGGTCAAAAAACCTTCTTCCTTATTACCAAATAAATTAAAACTTTGTGCGGTCATATTTATGCCGATTCCATAAGATACTATAATGTCAGCATCAGAACTTGAATGTTTTAGTCCGTGTTTTATTAATTCTTTATTAATAGTTTGTTTTACAAAATTTCCGAGTTCAAAACCTGATGTTTGAAATTTATTATCAGGGTCATTTAATTGTGTTTTTACTTCTAAGAATTGAAATGTTTTTTCTTTGTAGATATAGCTTTTATGTTCATTTGTATGGGTAGTTATATCTTTTGTTGTATAAGCGCATGCGCTTAGGAATAAAACGCAGCTAATAATTAGTATGATTGATTTAGACATGATTTGTCCTCGGTGTAATATAAATATTTACTTGTATATTAAGTGACTTTAATTAATCTAACCTGATTTAATTGTACAATCTAGAATTAAATTAATATGCTAAAAACTCAATCTTTTATGTGCCTAATTAGGTTTTAAATATGAGAAGCACTTAGTGATATTTAAATAATATTTATCTATTGCCTTAATATTAGTGTGTCACCGCGTTGCGTAAATTCGATATTTTTTAAAAATGACATACCGAGCAGTATTTCATCATTATCCATTTTAGGGTTAATTGAGGCGCGAATATTATGCAGCTGAATGTTTCCAATGCTGACCTGATTTAACTGGGTCAGGTTGCCAATAATAATCCCGTTTGCTGTTTGATAACGTCTTTCCTGACCATATTTAAGATTTAATTTTTTTGCAATTTTATCTGGAATGGATATGTCACTCGCACCGGTATCCAATAAAAAGGTAACGGGGTGATTATTGATTTTACCTTGAGTGACATAATGGCCGTATCTATTTCGTTTTAGAATTACTTCTCGTTGCTGGCCTGATATTTCCGTACTCACCTTCTGGTTAGGGTTGTAATCGCTTTCAAGCAAGTCATCAAATAAAAAAAACACCATAATCATTACCGCAATCCACATTGCAATAATGAATTTGTGACCAAGTCGTTTATGTTCTGTAATTTCTTCTGTCATTTGTAGTTGTGACTTTAATAAAGGCGGCTTATATGTAATTATGTTATCAGACTATAATAATAAGTTAAACGGAGAGAAATATGGTTAAGCGGTTGTTTAAATTAGTTTTAGTGAGCGCCGTATTGGGTTCCTTATTTTCTTGTTCGATATCTCCTGATCCAATGCGTACACTTGATAGTTCAACGAGCTCGTATGAAAGAGCTATTCGCTGGGGGGAGTTTACTCGGGCAAAATCATTTCATAAAAATGAGCCTACGTTGTCAGATCTTGAGCGTAGAAGACTAAAACTTTATCGTGTTACCGGCTATTCAGTTCTGCAAAATAATACGCCTGATCTACATAACTCTCATTTGTTGGTTGAAATAAAATATATTAAAAATGATCGGCAAGTTATAAAAACATTTACGGTTAAACAACACTGGAAAAGAGATAAAGAAGGTAAAGTCTGGTACCTTAACTCGCCTTTCCCTAAGTTTAGGTAATAAGGATCAAAGCAAGGACGAGATATAGAGCTACAGTTCAGCTTTTGTTATGAGCTGCTAGTTATTATTAACTACAGCATGAATAACATATTCGCTTTCAAAATAAACACTAAAATCCTTGTAAGTCCATTTTGAAATGGGTGGTTCACCAACAGCTGAATATTTTTCCAGTGCTTCGCCAAATCGGTTTTGTACCGATTCCATTGTCATCCCACGTCCCGGTAACTGAACTGAATACTCCGTTGTTTCAGGTTCTGCAGTAGGTAAAATAATCTCTTCTGCAGATACGCTCGCAGATAATCCAAGTAACAGTAGCCCTGTTGCAGTAATGTGACTTAGTTTTAACATCTCGTAACTCCAGAATTATTCTTAACTGATGAGTAAACTATACTCTATCAATGGCTTACAGGCAAAAGTTAAGCCATTATCTTGTTATCTATTCGATACATCAGGGTCGGAGTCGTGCAAGAGTTATAATTAAGTTAAATCACAAGCTTCTATGTTGATAATAATGTCAAGATTATTGCATAGACCGACTCTGCCCCCTGGATACTCCAACCGCAAAGACGTAAATTGTTGATTTATGCTCAAATTTCATGCAAAAAAATGAATAAAATCAATAGTATGCCTGA
Source organism: Gammaproteobacteria bacterium (assembly GCA_030594815.1). GTDB lineage: Bacteria > Pseudomonadota > Gammaproteobacteria > UBA6429 > Thiohalophilaceae > JAGLTQ01. The sequence continues at coordinate 16,568 of JAUVEN010000028.1, read as the reverse complement.
AAGTTGTTTTCAGTTAATATTTACCCCATGTTTAAACCACTAGAACTCTTTGTCGGGCTTCGTTACACACGAGCAAAGCGCCGCAACCACTTCATTTCTTTCATTTCTCTGTCTTCGATGATGGGAATTGCGCTTGGTGTTATGGCCTTAATTACCGTTTTATCGGTTATGAATGGTTTTGAAAAGGAAGTTCGAGAACGAATTCTCGATATGGTGTCGCATCTTACCGTCACGGATTTTGACGGCCGCTTAAAAAACTGGCCGGCTGTTCTTAAAACAACAAAAACACATAAAAATGTGATTGCTGCAGCACCTTATATTGAAGCACAAGGAATGTTGATTAATGGTAGCAGTGTAAATGGAACTCTCATCCGTGGTGTTTTGCCTGAGAAAGAACCTGAAGTCTCAAATGTTTCTTTAAAAATGAAAGCAGGTCGTTTTACCGATCTCAAAGCTGGAAAGTTTGGTGTTATTTTGGGACAGGATTTAGCCCGAATTTTGGGTGTACATGTTGGCGATAAAGTCACCATGGTTACTCCAAGCGCAAACGTGACGCCTGCCGGGGTTGCACCACGCTTAAAACGTTTTACCGTTGTTGGTGTGTTTTATTTAGGCATGTATGAATACGACAGCACCATGGCATTAATACATTTAAAAGATGCGCAACGTTTATTTCGCATGAAAGGCCAGGTGACAGGCGTGCGAGCTAAACTGAATGATTTGTTTGCTGCACCTTTAACAAAAGAAGAATTACAAGATAAAGAGTTAAGTGAATATTGGGTAAGGGACTGGAGCAGCTATCATGCAAATTGGTTCCGTGCGGTTAAAATAGAAAAACGCATGATCTTTTTACTACTGTTACTTATTGTCGCGGTTGCAGCATTTAATATTGTTTCGACTTTGGTCATGGTTGTTACCGACAAGCAAAGTGATATTGCGATATTAAGAACATTAGGTGCTTCACCTCGCAGCATAATGGGAATTTTTATGGTGCAAGGGGCGATTATTGGTTTCATTGGTACATTAATTGGAACTATAGCGGGAGTCAGTTTAGCTTTAAATCTTGATACTGTGGTGCCGTTTTTAGAAGGAATATTTGGCATTCGTATTCTAGATCCTGCTGTTTATTATATAAGTGTCTTACCCTCAGATTTACATTGGGATGATGTTTGGACTATTTGCTCAATTTCATTAGTGCTGGGCTTAGTGGCAACACTTTATCCTGCATGGCGAGCGAGCCAGACTCAACCAGCGGAGGCCTTGCGTTATGAGTAATTCCTCTGACATCGTTTTAATGTGCGAAGGTCTGAATAAAACATTTACCGAAGGCCCCGCAGAAGTTGAAGTATTAAAGGATATTTCACTCAGCATTAACAAAGGTGAACAGGTTGCCATCATTGGCTCATCCGGTTCAGGGAAAAGTACCTTACTGCAATTATTAGGCGGCCTGGATTTACCTACAAAAGGACGCGTTGAAGTTGCCGGTAAAGACATGGCTTCACTTGATGAAACGCAACGCGGAATATTAAGAAATCATAACCTGGGTTTTGTTTACCAGTTTCATCATTTACTGCCTGAATTTAGTGCGCTGGAAAATGTGGCGATGCCATTACTTATTCGTGGTTTGACGCCAAAAGAAGCTGCAGAAAAAGCAAACAATATGCTTGAGCGTGTTGGCTTAGGTCATCGAGTTAAACATAAGCCAAGTGAACTCTCTGGTGGTGAACGTCAACGCGCAGCATTGGCGCGTGCGTTAGTCACTAATCCAACCTGTGTTTTAGCGGATGAACCTACGGGAAACCTCGATGGTAAAACTGCTGACCAGGTTTATGAACTTATGTTAGAAGTAAATAGAGAGCTGAATACTAGCTTTGTTGTTGTTACACATGATTTGAATTTTGCTAATAAAATGGATCGCATATTACATTTAGTGGATGGTCAGATTACAAGCTAATAAAATAGCAGTCATTGCACTTAATGAACCGCTGCGCGTTTCGTCAGCATTACCCTAACGTGTTCTACACGTTCTGGCATCGCGCCCTGAATATTGTTGAAAACAATATGAGGAAGTACTCTTGGGGTGAAGGAACAAAGTGACTGTGGCAATCTCAAGATTAATAGAGTTTTTCTAAAGATTGCCGCGGTCACTTTGTTCTCTCGCAATGACGTTAAAATTTAAAACTCGGAAAGAATTATGAATTTACATGAATACCAATCCAAAACACTGTTCTCCGAATATGGTATTGCTGTCCCTGAGTTTCGAGTGGTTAACCAAAGCTCACAAGTTAAAGCTAAGCTTGAAGAGTTAGGTGGTGAACGTTGGGTAGTTAAGGCTCAAGTTCATGCTGGTGGTCGCGGTAAAGCAGGCGGCGTTAAAATTACAGACGAAAAAGAAGAAGTAGAAGCCTTTGTATCTTCAATGCTGGGACATAACCTGGTTACATTTCAGACAGATGCAAAGGGCCAACCTATTCATAAAATATTAATCGAACAACCATGTGATATTGAACGTGAACTCTATCTTGGTGCTGTGATTGATCGTTCTTCACGACAAATTGTATTCATGGCCTCAACGGAAGGTGGCATGGAGATTGAAAAGGTCGCCGAAGAAACACCCGATAAAATTCTTAAAGCAGCTGTTAATCCTATAGTTGGAATACAAGGATATCAATGTCGTGATCTTGGTTTTGCTTTAGGTTTAAAAGGTGATCAAATAAAACAGTTTAGCAAGTTGCTGATGGCTTTAGCTAAATTATTTGTCGAAAAAGATTTATCTTTATTAGAAATTAATCCTTTGGTTGTAACGAAGCAAGGTGATTTATTTTGTCTCGATGCCAAGATAAATATTGATGACAGTGCTTTATATCGCCACGCTGTTCTTGAAGAATTGCGTGATGTTACTCAAGAAGATGAAAGAGAAGTCCGCGCTAAAGAATGGGATCTTAATTATATTTCATTAGATGGTGAAATAGGCTGCATGGTAAATGGTGCCGGTTTAGCCATGGCAACAATGGATTTAATTAAGTTACAAGGTAGTGAACCCGCCAACTTTCTTGATGTAGGTGGAACAGCTACAAAAGAAAGAGTAGCTGAAGCATTTAAAATTATTCTATCAGATGAAAAAGTGAAAGGTATTTTAGTGAATATCTTTGGGGGTATTGTTCGCTGCGATATTATTGCAGAAGGTATTGCAGCTGCGGTTGAAGAGGTGGGCGTTGAAGTCCCCGTTGTTGTTCGTTTAGAAGGTAATAACGCTAAAAAGGGTTTAGAGATTCTTGATGCAAGTCCATTAAAAATTGAAACAGCACATGATTTAAATGATGCGGCCGGAAAAATTGTTAAACAGGTGAAGTCATTATGAGTGTCTGGATTAATAAAGAAACAAAAGTTATTTGTCAGGGTTTTACGGGTAAGCAAGGGCAGTATCACTCTGAAAAAGCCATTGAGTATGGAACAAAAATGGTTGGTGGTGTTACACCCGGTAAAGGTGGCCAAACATCATTAGGCTTACCAGTATTTAATACCGTTAAAGATGCGGTTAACGAAACCCAGGCAGATGCTTCTGTTATTTATGTGCCTGCTGCTTTTTGTAAAGATGCGATATTAGAAGCCGTTGATGCGGGAATTGAACTCATTGTTTGTATAACCGAAGGTATACCGACAAAAGACATGTTAGATGTTTGGCATGTTGTTAATCAATCTGACTCTCGTCTTATTGGACCAAATTGTCCCGGTATTATTACACCAGGTGACTGTAAGATCGGAATTATGCCGGGTGAAATTCATCTGCCGGGTAAGGTTGGTATTGTTTCTCGTTCAGGCACATTAACCTATGAAGCGGTTAAACAAACAACAGATATAGGTTTAGGTCAAAGCACCTGTATTGGTATAGGTGGTGATCCTATTCCCGGCACTACCTTTATCGATTGCTTGGAAGCTTTTGAAAATGATCCGCAAACCGAATCTATCATTATGGTAGGCGAGATTGGTGGTTCAGCAGAAGAAGAGGCTGCCGAGTTCATTAAATCAAATATGAGTAAACCCGTAGCCGCTTATATTGCAGGTGTCACTGCACCAAAAGGTAAGCGCATGGGACATGCCGGTGCAATTATTGCTGGTGGTAAAGGCACGGCAAAAGAAAAATATGTGGCGCTTGAGAATGCGGGTGTTTATACAGCAACATCACCTGCCGAACTGGGTTCAAGCTTGCAAAAGGCGATTGAAGCTTTTTGTAAATAAACATCTTTATCAACGAAAGCAGTTCATTTGAGTGAAAAAATATAATGCTTGTCTGAACGTTAGTCCCTATTAACCCTATTTTAATTAGGATTAAATTCTCATTTCCCCCCTAATGATTTAATTATTTTGGCCGATAAAAGCGTACGACTAAATATTTATTATCTGAATTGGTGAGAAAATGTTAAAAAATTTAAAAATTGCAACACGCCTTCAAATAGGTTTTGCATTTGTACTCATATTAGCATTAGTGATGGTTGTGCCAGTTGTTAATATTAAAATTTCTGATGTTGTGCATGAAGCTGAAAGAAATGAGCTGAAAAACTTATATAAAAGTGCAATGGCAGAAATTGAGTCTGAAGGCCGTTTGGCACAAGCGATGAGTTATATTATTGCCTCTATGCCAGAAATGAGTCAGGCAATGGCAGAAAACCGTCGTGATGATTTAGCCGCACGTACTGTTCCTCTATTTAAAGAACTGAAAAAACAATATGCAGTTAGACAATTTCAGTTTCATCTGCCTCCGGCAACTTCATTTTTACGCGTACATAAAGCCAAAAAATTTGGCGATGATTTATCTTCATTCCGTAAAACAATTCTTGCAACCAATAGTTCTAAGAAAGCGGTTAAAGGTTTAGAAAAGGGTGTCGCGGGACTAGGTATTCGTGGTATTAATCCTGTTTTTTATGATAACCAGCACATTGGATCGGTAGAATTCGGTATGTCATTTGGTCAGGCATTTTTTGATAAATTTAAAAATAAATATGGTGTTGATATTGCTCTGCATATAAAAAGAAATGAGGGCTTTACTCCATTTGGTGCGACTCTTCGCTCAGGCAGTAATGAAAAGGCTACTCTGTTACAAGTGGGAGAGCTTAAGCTTGCAATGCAAGGAACTGAAGTAATAACGCAAGCTGAATTTTCTGAAACACCGTATGCGATATATGGAAAAAGCGTGACAGATTTTTCCGGTAATCCGATTGGGGTAATGGAAATTGCTCTAAATCGTAGTCATTATGTTGCAGCAATTGCCAGCGCACGAAATATGACTTTATTAACTGGACTATTAGCTTTAGCGATTGGTTTATTTGTTGCCTTTATTATTGGTCGTACAATTGTTAACCCGATTAAAAGTGCTGTTGATGCGATGAATGATATTGCAGAAGGTGATGGCGATTTAACACAACGTCTTGATCAAGATGGCAAGGATGAAATTGCTCAAATGGGAATGGCGTTTAATCATTTTTCTGAAAAAGTAAGACAAATGGTTCTGCAGGTTTCTGGCTCTACTTCACAACTTGCTGCAGCCGCTGAAGAAATGTCTATGATTACAAATGAAACCAATCAAGGTGTGCAAAAACAACAGGCTGAAACGGAGATGGTTGCAACTGCAATGAATGAAATGACAGCAACAGTCCAGGAAGTTGCACGTCATGCAACCGAAGCTTCCAGTGCAGCACAAAGTGCTGATAATGAAACCCAGGATGGTAAAAATGTTGTGCAACAAACTGTTTCTACGATAAATGCATTAGCGAATGAAATTGAAGAAGCGACTGGTGTTATTCATAAGCTTGAGTCTGATAGTGAGAACATAGGAACAGTGCTTGATGTAATACGAGGTATAGCTGAACAAACCAACTTGTTAGCACTTAATGCGGCAATTGAAGCGGCCAGGGCGGGTGAGCAAGGACGTGGCTTTGCCGTTGTTGCAGATGAAGTTCGCACTCTTGCGAGCCGGACTCAGGAATCAACTCAGGAAATTCAGTCGATGATTGAAAGTCTGCAACAAGGTTCAAGAAATGCAGTGAAAGCGATGGAGTCGAGTCAAAATCAGAGCCAACAAAGTGTAGAGCAGGCACAAAAAGCGCAAGGTTCTTTAGATGCAATTACAGAGGCTGTTACTACTATCAGTAATATGAACATCCAGATCGCAAGTGCGGCACAGGAACAAAGTAGTGTCTCTGAAGAAATTAACCAGAATATTGTAAATATCAGTCATGTGGTAGAACAAACAGCAGAAGGTGCGCAACAAACATTAACTGCAAGTAATGAATTGGCAAATCTTGCAAATGAATTACAAAGTTTAGTTGGTCAGTTTAAAACTTAATGAGATTTCCTTTCGGCTCTTTTTCTTTTTCTTTCTTTTATGGCGCTTATTATATGTAAACGCCATAAAAGCCGGATTAAAATATAGCCTAACGTGCCAAAGACAATTCCACTAACAGTGCAACCTAATAAAAAGGGTTGCCATATAGCTTCGAGCTCAGTACCTAACCATTTCCAGCTTAATTCAAAAACAAATTCATGTTCAGGTGTGCCTAAGATCCATGTGCCTACTTTATAAGCAAAATAAAAGAGAGGCGGCATGGTTACGGGGTTAGATATCCAAACAAGTCCAACAGAAATAGGTAGGTTGCATCGAACAAGAATAGCAACGGCAGCAGCCATGATCATTTGTGACGGGAGTGGAACAAAGGCCATGAACAAACCAACAAAAAATGCCATGGACACTGAACGTCTATTTAGATGGAGTAAATTCGGATCATGCAGTAATGTTCCAAACACTTTGTTAAGTTGTTTGTTATTACGGATTTTTTCATGATCCGGCATGTAGCGTTTAATAAACTTCTTTGGCATTCGGCTTTCTATTTTAATAAAATCTGTTAGTCTAAAACCAGATATTAGCAATATCGAGATACTGTTACCAATATAAAGTTATTCTAACACGCTTAATCACACTCAAGGACGGGTGAGTTTAATGAAATCAGGGATTATATCTTTCCTTTTTGGAATTCTATTACTTCAGCAATTTACTAGCTTGCCAGACATTAGTTGGTGTTGGGCTCTGCTTTCTATTTTTAGTTTACCTTTTTTATCTCGATACTTTAATAATGTACAGACTGTACGAAATATTCGAATAATAATTTTGTTCGTTTTAGGATTTCTCTGGGCCTTATTAAGAGCTCATTGGGTTTTAGATATTTCATTGCCAGGTGATTTACAAGGTAAAGACTTGTTAGTAACAGGCGTTATTGCAAGCATTCCTCTCGAAGATAAACGTAAACAGCGATTTGAATTTAATATTGAAACCATAGAGTTTAATAAACAAAAAATTGCTTCTATTGGTAAAGTTCGAATTAGCTGGTACAGAAAACGAGGGCGTTGGTCTGATAAAAATTCAAAAATTAAAGCAGGGCAACGCTGGCAATTTTGGTTACGTTTAAAACAACCGCATGGTTTTATGAATTCAGGTGGTTTTGATTATGAAGGATGGCTTTATCAAAAAAAGATACGCGCCACAGGTTATGTGCGTATAAATGCTAAAAAGAAACAGTTTGCAAAAAAGTTAGATGATGAAGCCAGTGGCTATAGCATGCTTATTTTACGTCAAAACTTATATGACGCATTAACAAAAATCACTTCTAGGAATAAATACGCGGGTATCCTGGTTGCCCTTGCTATGGGGGAACGAACAGGTATATCACAAGAACAGTGGCATGTTTTTCGCGCCACTGGAACCAGTCATCTTGTTGCTATTTCAGGTTTACATATAGGTCTGCTGGCGGGATTTGTTTTTCTGATTATGAGACGTTTATGGCCGTATTGTGGTAACGCGGGACTTAAGTTGGCATCGCCACGGATAGCGGCTTTAAGTGCTCTATTTATGGCAGCATTTTATGCAGCCTTATCGGGTTTTGCTGTTCCCGCTCAACGTGCTCTTATTATGTTAAGCATTGTGATGATTTCAATTTTCAAATTACACAAGGTACAAAGCTCACAAGTGCTAAGTTTCGCATTATTAAGTGTTTTACTGTTTGATCCGGTAGCGGTTTTATCGGCAGGATTCTGGTTATCCTTTGCTGCTGTCGTGATTATAAGTATCGCAGCATCAGGTCGACTGAATATCGATATAAACTGGAAAATGTGGGGGCGATTACAATGGCGTATTAGTTTAGCTTTAATTCCTTTGCTCATTTTTCTTTTTCAACAAGCATCCATCGTTTCTCCATTTGCAAATCTAATCGCTATTCCTATGGTGAGCTTTTTAGTTGTTCCATTAACCTTGCTTGCAACATCTATGGCTTCATTTTTACCTGGTTTAGCCTCAACGCTATTTTCTCTTGCTGACACAATATTAAATATCTTGTGGTGGTTTTTATCTTATTTGGCTGATACACCTGTTAGTCAGTGGTATGGGGTTAAACCTGATTTGTTATCACTCTGTTTAGCCAGCTTAGGATTCATTTTGCTGTTAACACCGAAGGGATGGCCTGCTAAATATTTAGGTTTTTTTCTGCTTCTTCCTCTGATATGGCCTAATACTCATCTGCCTGAAAAAGGGGAAGCTAAAATCACCTTATTGGATGTAGGTCAGGGGTTGGCTGCGATAGTGCAAACAAATGAGCATATGCTGGTGTTTGATACCGGGCCCAAATTTAGTCGAAGTTTTGATACCGGGGCGGCGGTGGTTATCCCGTTTATTAGACAAAAGGGTATTAACAAGCTCGATATGCTCGTTTTGAGTCATAAAGATAATGACCATCGTGGTGGCTATCAATCTATTCAAAAAGCATTCGAAATCTATCGCGTAGTGAGCAGTTATGGTGAAAAGGGCAGTGAAGCATGTGGAGCTGGTCAAAACTGGATATGGGATGGTGTTTTGTTTGAAATGCTTAATCCGGAAGAGTCGCACAGTTATAAAAAGCGTAATAATGCCTCATGTGTCTTGCGGATAAGCGCAGGAAATGAGTCGCTATTATTGAGTGCGGATATTGAAAAACGAGCTGAAAAGCAGCTAGTACAGTACAGTTATGGGCAACTTAGGTCTACATATCTGGTTGCTCCGCATCATGGTAGTAAAACATCGTCATCTGAGGCTTTTCTGGAGGCAGTTGATCCTGAGTATATCTTTATACCGGTTGGATTTAAAAACCGGTATCGCATGCCTCATTCCACTGTTTTAGCTCGATATAAGGAAAGGCATATCCCTATCCTAAAAACGTATAACTCGGGTGCAATATCTGTGCTTTTAGGAGGTGATGGTCAAAAAAACAGCAGGAAAATACCCGAGGAATTCCGAAAAAATAGCCAAAAGTACTGGAACAGTCGCCACTAATTGCTGTGAACGATACCCTATCCGCACACCGTCGTCTCTGATAAAGTGAGCACCAGTTTTTCACCTATTTTATGTAGTATAAGGAACCCAAAAAAGTGTTCGAAATGATTCAACATGGCGGCTGGTTGATGCTGCCCATTCTTGCGAGTTCAGTCATTGCTTTAGCAATTGTGGCGGAACGATTCTGGTCATTACAAGCTAAAAAAGTCACTCCTCCGAGTTTAGTTGCTCAAGTATGGCAATGGCATAAAAGCAAAACATTGACAGACGAACATATAGTCGCGTTAAGTAATAATTCTCCTTTAGGAAAGATTCTTGCGGCAGGCTTAATTAATCGCGATCATCCTCGTGAGATAATGAAAGAGAGTATTGAAGAAGTAGGGCACCAGGTGATTCATGAACTTGAGCGTTACCTCAACACCCTGGGTACGATTGCTTCGATAACACCTTTAATGGGTTTGTTGGGTACGGTTATTGGCATGATTAAGGTTTTTGCTGCAATCACAACTCAAGGTGTGGGTAATCCAACCGTATTAGCCGGTGGTATTTCTGAGGCACTAATAACTACTGCTGCGGGTTTGTCTGTAGCAATTCCTACGTTAATTTTTTACCGTTTCTTCCGTGGTCGTGTTGATGAGCTGGTACTAAAAATGGAAGAAGAGGCGCTTAAGATTGTTGATGTTATGCATGGCGATCGTGTGCAACAGGAAAGAGATTAATGTTACGTACGAAACGTGATACCGAACTTGAATTAAACATAACACCCTTAATTGATGTTGTGTTTTTGTTGCTGATCTTCTTTATGGTATCAACCACATTTCAACGTGAATCAGAAATTACGATTGAGTTGCCAGAATCATCCGGTGATATTGCTGAGTCAAATAAAAAAGTTATTGAAATCAGTATAGACAATCAAGGTCGTTATTTTGTAAATCAACGTCGACTAAAAGACTCCGATATCAAAACATTAAAAAAGGCCATTTCCATTACGCGTGGCGATGCTAAAGAACCTAAATTAATTATTAGTGCGGATAAAATGACACCACATCAGTCCGTAGTAAGAGCGATGGATGCTGCTCGTCAGCTGGGATTGGTACATTTAACCTTTGCAACAAAACAAGTTAATAAAAAATAATATATATGAGCGACAAACCTGAAAGTAACGATGCAGCTATAATTTATCGTCGTTTATTAAAATATTCCTTACCGTACTGGAAAATATTTGTTTTTGCTGTATTGGGTATGGTGATTTATGCAGGGACGGAAGTTTCCTTTGCGCAAATTCTTGAACCCATGATGGATGGTGGCTTTGTTGAAAAAGATCCCGACTCCATGTTCTGGGTGCCGATATTGTTGGTAGCAATTTTTGCTGTACGTATAATTGGTACATTTTTATCCGAATACGGTATGGCAATGGTTGCACGAAATGTTATTCGTGATCTGCGGGCAAAAGTTTTTAACAAAATTATTGTTTTACCTACAAAGTATTTTGATGTGACATCATCAGGTACTATTTTATCAAAAATGGTATATGACATTGAACAGCTTGCTGCTGCAACTTCCGGAGTGGTGATTGTTTTAATCAGAGATGGCATCACAGTAATTGGTTTACTGGCATGGATGCTATATAAGAATCCGATACTTACTTTAATCTTGTTTGTTATTGCGCCTTTTGTCGTTGCTATTGTTTATATCATCAGCAAACGCTTTCGTACTATAGGTAAACGTATTCAAACCTCAATGGGGGGCGTTACCGATATTACAGAAGAATCCATTAAGGCGAACCAGGAGATAAAAATATTTGGTGGGCAGGAGTTTGAAACGAAACGCTTTTTAAATACGAATGAATACAATCGTCGCCAACATTTAAAATTAGTCGCAACAAATGCTATAAGTAATCCGACCATCCAACTCATGGTTGCCATCGCCTTTGCGGTAATGATTTATATGGCAACATCTCCAAAAATTATCCCTGATATGAGCGCAGGTAAATTTGTCGCGTTTTTAATGGGAATGGTTATGTTGTTGCAACACGCTAAACGCCTGACAACAATAAATATGACCTTGCAAAGGGGGATTGCTGCTGCGGAAAGTGTATTTGGCTTTATTGATCTTGAAGAAGAAATCGACCAGGGTAAAAAAGAAATAGAAAAAATCAAAGGGAAAGTTAAATTTGATAATGTGAATTTTTCATATGTAGGTGAGACTGAAAAGGTATTGTCAGGTATAACACTTGATATTAAAGCAGGTGAAACGGTTGCTTTTGTTGGTCGTTCCGGTGCGGGTAAATCTACATTGGTTAGTTTATTGCCGCGCTTTTATGATAAAACATCAGGTGACATAACGATTGATGATTTGGCGATTGAGTTGCTAAGTTTAAGAAATTTAAGAAGTCACATTGCTTTGGTGAGTCAAAACGTTACTTTATTTAACGACACTGTTGCTCATAATATTGCGTACAGTGATCTTGACGGTGTTGATGAAGATAGAATCAGAAATGCAGCTAAATCTGCAAATGCTTTAGAGTTTATCGAAAATTTACCGGATGGCTTTGATACAGTAGTGGGTGAAGATGGTGTGTTACTCTCAGGTGGCCAACGACAACGCATTGCTATCGCCAGAGCAATATTTAAAGATGCTCCTGTTTTAATTTTAGATGAAGCAACGTCTGCGCTTGATACTGAGTCTGAACGTAGTATTCAGGCAGCACTTGATGAACTTATTAAAACAAGAACAACACTCGTTATCGCACATCGATTATCTACCATAGAAGGTGCTGATAAAATTGTCGTATTAGACAAAGGGAAAATAGTAGAACTTGGTACACATAAAGAACTAATCGTTAAAAATGGTCATTATGCAGCACTTCATAATATGCAATTTAAAAGTGAAGCAGTAGACTAACCTTGTTTTAGATTTATTATAAAAATCATGCTGATAAAAAAAATACAAAAATCCTGGTATAACAAAAGCAGTTTAACGACATTTTTACAGCCATTGTCGTGGTTGTTCTGCTTGTTGGTCTATATTAGACGATTATTCTATCGACTAAGAATTTTCAGAACATCGCAGCTTGATGTGCCTGTCATTGTAGTCGGGAATTTGACTGTGGGTGGTACAGGTAAAACACCATTGGTCATTGAGCTTGCTAATTTATTAAAAAAATACGGTTATCGACCTGGTGTTATAAGTCGTGGTTACGGTGGCAAAGCACGTACCTGGCCTCAGCAAGTTCGTTGGGATGGCGATCCATCCATGGTGGGTGATGAAGCGATACTTATTGCTCGTCGTACACGATGTCCAATGGCTGTTGGACCTGATCGCGTCGCCTCTGCCAAAGCATTACTTAAATACACCGACTGTAATGTAATAATAAGTGATGATGGTTTACAACACTATGCGCTTGGCCGTGATATAGAGATAGCAGTTATAGATGGCATAAGACGCTATGGAAATCAAAAATGTTTACCCGCAGGTCCATTACGAGAACCGCTAAAACGGTTAGAACAAGTTAATTTCAAAATAACAAATGGTATTGCCGGCCCAGAAGAATTTGCTATGACATATAAGGCTGAAACTCTTCGCCGCGCTGATGATCCTGAAGTGACTTTAGAGCTTTCTTCCTTAAAAAATCAAACAGTACATGCGATCGCCGGTATAGGAAATCCACAGCGCTTTTTTGAACAACTTAAGATGAGTGGTTTGGATATTATTGAACATGCATTCCCTGATCATTATCCATTTAAGAAAACCGATTTAGACTTTGGTGAAATACAACCAATTGTGATCACTGAAAAAGATGCAGTAAAATGCCAACGTTTTTATTTACACAACGTGTGGTATCAGCCAATTAAAGCGATACTGGACAACCAATTCACTGAACAATTACTTGTTATGCTTGAGAGAATCAATGGACAAAAAACTACTTGATATTCTAGCCTGTCCTGTCTGTAAAGGACCGTTAGTCTACTTAAAAAAGAAAAATGAACTTGTTTGCAAAGCAGATAGACTTGCTTATCCAATTCGGGAAGATATCCCTGTTATGCTCGAAGACGAAGCACGTCAAATACCTGCAGATGAGGAAATAGGGTAAATTGAGCTGGTAAGTTTTTTTTGTTTACTGTGTCATTCGAATCGGCAATCTTTTAGCTCCCCAGTTCCCGGGGCTTGTTTCAAACACGCCTGCGACTTTAGTGCCACAGGATTTACAACAACCTTTTGCATCTAAATTCCATTGTCCTAGTTCATACCAGTCTCGTTCAATAAGTAATTCGCCACACTGATGACACCATGTGCTATCGGCATCACGATCATGAACATTGCCGACATAGGCATAACGTACTCCCGATTTCATTGCGATGTCTCTGGCCATAGTTAAAGTTGAAGAAGGGGTTGAAGGTATATCCATCATTTTATAGTCAGGATGAAATGCACTGAAGTGCATAGGCATATCTGGCCCTAAATTTTCTACTACCCATTCACACATTTCGGTAAGCTCTTTTTCTGAATCGTTTTCACCAGGAATAATTAATGTTGTGGTTTCAAGCCAACAATCTGTTTCATGTTTAATATATTTTAATGTATCTAATACAGGTTCAAGATGAGCACCGGTAATCTTGTGATAAAAGCGTTCAGTGAAAGCTTTTAAATCAACATTAGCCGCATCCATCCATTGATAAAATTCTGCACGTGGTTCAGGACTAACATAACCTGCGGTTACAGCAACGGTTTTAATATCTTTTTCTCGGCAGGCTTTTGCAACATCAATGGCGTATTCATGAAAAATAACAGGATCGTTATAGGTAAAAGCTACACTTCTACAATCATACTCAGCGGCGACTTTCGCAATCATTTCCGGGCTGGCAGCATCGGCTAATGTATCCATTTCACGCGATTTACTGATGTCCCAGTTCTGGCAAAATTTACAGGCCAGGTTACATCCTGCTGTACCAAATGAGAAAACAGGAGTACCAGGTAGAAAATGATTTAAGGGTTTCTTTTCAATCGGATCAATACAAAATCCACTTGAACGTCCATAAGTCGTTAATACTATTTCATTATCTTGATTAGCGCGTACAAAACACAGGCCTTGTTGGCCTTCATGTAACTTACATTCGCGCGGACATAAATCACATTGCACGCGACCATCTTCCAGCAAATGCCAGTATTTTGTTTTAACAATGGATGAATCAGACATCATAGCCCCTAATTTAGTATTACTTACACAACTAACATAATGACAGAAGAAGTTGATTTCAATATTGCAAGTACAGAAAATGACCCTATTATTATAGTAGAACATAAATTAAGGTTTGTAATATGGAATCACTATATTATTTGGAGTGTTTGATATGAGTCAGGTCAGGCAACCTGCTGTAGCAGGAATGTTTTATCCTGCGGATAAAACAACGCTGGAAAATGATATTCAGCAATATCTGGATGAGGCTAATTATGGTCGTGATATTGCTCCTAAAGCGATTGTTGTGCCTCATGCGGGATATGTTTACTCTGGCCCGATAGCAGCCTCTGCTTACAAACAAATAATTCCCATTAAAGATAAAATAAATCGAGTTGTTCTTCTTGGTCCATCTCATCGGGTCGCATTTAGTGGTTTAGCTGTTCCTGAATCTGATATTTTTAAAACACCGCTTGGAAACATACCCATTGATCAAAAAGGTATTCAGCTATTAGCTGATCTTCCCCAGGTTATTGCTTCTGATCAGGCACATCGAGAAGAACACAGTCTGGAAGTGCAGTTACCCTTTTTACAGGAAATACTCGGTGAGTTTTCTCTTATTCCACTCGTGGTAGGTGAAGCTAATCGACATGAAGTTGCTGAGGTAATAAACCGATTATGGGGTGACGAACACACACTAATTGTTATTAGTACTGATCTAAGCCATTACCATAATTACAATGAAGCAAAACGTCTTGATCGCCTAACCAGTGATGCTATTCAAAATTTAAAACCTGATCTTATTGATTATGATGATGCCTGTGGCCGTAATGGTTTAAAAGGAATGCTAACGGTAGCAGAAGAAAAAAATCTTACTGTTGATATTCTCGACTTGAGAAACTCTGGTGATACTGCTGGCGATAAAAGTCGTGTTGTGGGCTATGGTGCTTATGTCCTCCATTAAATTAACGACAGAAGATCAGAAAGTCTGTCTTCAAATAGCTCGACAATCTATTAAGCATGGTTTAGATAAGGGCAGTGTACTTCAGGTTATTACCAGCGATTATTCAAGTGACTTACAACAAAACCTCGCCACCTTTGTCACCCTGCATAAAAATCGAGAACTACGAGGATGTATTGGTGCGCTGAAAGCTTACCAACCACTAATCAATGATGTCGCGGAACATGCTTATTCTGCTGCATTTCAGGATCCCCGGTTTCCTGCTTTGCAGGACAATGAGTACGAACAACTTGATGTTGAAATTTCTGTACTTGGTAAACCGGAACCAGTGATATTTGAATCTGAAGAAAATTTATTACAACAAATTCGTCCAAACATTGATGGTTTAATTCTAGAGTATGGAATTAACCGGGGAACGTTTCTACCCAGTGTATGGGAGCAATTGCCGGATAAAAAAGATTTTTTAAATCATTTGAAAATGAAAGCCGGCCTGCCTCAACAGTGGTGGGATAATGCCGCAAAAATAAGTCGCTACGAAACCTTTTCTTTTTAGAATAATTTTCTCCTACTTGAATAAGCTAGGTTATACAGTAGACAAACTATTGAGTTGGCGTTAACCTGATTAGACTTGTTGTGCGTTGTAGTGAGAAAAAAATCATGTTCATCATCAGTCAACATATTACATCACAAAAAGCATTGAGCTTGATCTTAAGTTTATTGCTGTTTTTCATCACATCCATCACACATGCCTCGGTTGAATCTACTCAGAAAACAGATGTCGACATGAACTTTCGTCTGGACAAGGTAGTGGAACAACCTACTAAGCGAACAGATTCCAATTCCACCGCTGACCATACTAAATTTGAAGACCTGAAAACGACCTTTTCAAATGGCTCCGAGGTGACTAAAGCCTGTTTAAAGTGTCATACCGAAGCAGGTCATCAGTTTATGAAAAACATTCACTGGACCTGGACGTATGAAAATAAAAAGACAGGCCAGCTTCTGGGAAAGAAACACCTGGTCAATACCTTCTGTACAAATTCCCGTGGTAATGAGGGTATGTGTGCGCAGTGTCATGC